>NZ_QHHV01000201.1:0-40038 GCF_003947245.1 Actinoplanes sp. ATCC 53533
GACCACCAGCAAGCGACCTGCCCGCAAGGCCACCACTCGGGCAGCTGGCACCCCACCCGCCAGAACGGCCACGACGCCATCGTGGTCCGCTTCCCGACCAGCACCTGCAGTATCTGCCCGGCCCGCACCGCGTGCACCCGCTCGCAGCGCTCCGGCCGACAGTTGACGCTGCAACCCCGCCACCTGCACGACACCCTGCGCCAGGCCCGCGCCGAACAACAAACCCCGGCGTGGAAACACACCTACCGCGCCCGCGCCGGGATCGAAGCCACCATCCACCAAACCACCGCCGTGACCGGCATCCACCAAGCCCGCTACACCGGCCTGAGCAAAGTCACCCTCGAACACACCTTCGCCGCGACCGCGATCAACCTCATCCGCCTGAACGCCTGGTGGACCAACACACCCCTCCAACGCACCCGAACCACCCACCTGAACAAACTCGACCTCACCCTCGCCGCGTAGACAGAATTAGGCAACAGGGTCCGGAAGCAGAGCAAAGTAGAGCGAAGCGTCACGCCTCCCCGACCCGGACGGCGACGCCGTCGAGGATCAGCTCCAGCCCGAGCGAGAAGTCCGCGTCGGCGATCGCCGCGTCCGGTGTGTCCGACGGCGTCGCCTCGAACAGCGCCGACGAGAACAGCAGAGCCGCCTCGGGAAAGCGCGCAGGCTCGACCAGCCGCGCCAGCGCGCGGCCGTAGTCGCGCTCGGCGTCGGCCTGTCCCTGGCCCTCGGTCCGGCCGTCGGCGAGCTCGCCGTCCTGCCGCACCGACTGCATCACGTAGCCGCTGATCAGCGACAGGATGCCGACCTTGTGCGCCCAGTCGAGGCGGGTGCGGGCCATGATCGCCAGCGCGGCCTCCATCCAGGCGATCTGGTGCGGCCCGGAGGGCGGCCCGGAGACCGGTACGCGGGTCAGCCACGGCCGCCGCCGCAGCACGGCGCGCTGGGCGAAGGCCCAGCCGCGCAGCCCTTCGCGCCAGTCGTCGGTGTCCGGGCCGGGCGGCGCGCCGAGGGCGGCGTCGGCCATGAGCGTGAGCAGTTCGTCCTTGGATCCGACGTACCGGTAGAGCGACATCCCGGTGACGCCGAGGCTCCCGGCGACCTTGGGCAGGGTCACGCCGCCGAGGCCGTCGCGGTCGGCGATCTCCACCGCCGCGGCGACGACCCGGCTGACGTCGAGGGTGGCGGGCCGCCCGAGGCGCGAGGACTCCGGCATTCCCCACAGCCGGCGCAGGGACGCCGGAACGAAGTCCTCGGTGGTCATAGCTCCCACATCCGCCGGAGACAAGGGCCCTATCATGCCAGACCCAATTAGTTTGTCAGTGATACTTTCTCTCACATACTAAAGACCGACCAGGGGAGAAAGCCGACATGAGCCTTGCCACCGCGGCGCCGACATCCCGGGGGCCGGTGCGCCGCGCCGAACGCGCCCTCGCGCCGGACCTGACCCGGGGAGCGATGCTGCTGATCATCGCGCTGGCCAACGCCGCCGGGGTCGTCTTCTCCGGCGAGCCCGGCCTCGACGCCACCCCGGCGGGCGCCGACCGCGGCCTGACCTTTCTGCTCTTCGAGCTCGTCCATGCCCGCGGCTATCCGGTCTTCGCCGTGATGTTCGGGTACGGGATCGTCCAGCTCGCCCGCCGCCAGGACGCCGCCGGCGCCACACCGCGGCAGGTCCGCTCGATCCTGTTGCGCCGCAACGCCTGGCTCGTGGTCTTCGGGATCGCGCACGCCGCCCTGCTGTACTACGGCGACTTCCTCGGCGCGTACGGGATCGTCGGGATCGTGATGACGCTCGTGCTGCTCCGGCGCGGCGACAAGGTCCACCGGATCGTGCTGGCGCTCTGGGCGCTGACGGCGGTGGAGGTACTGGCCATCGGGGTCTTTCTGATGGGCGGCCTCGCCGGTGCGGGCGGGTCGGCCCCGCTGCCGGCGGAGCACGTCGACTCCCTCGCCGCGCCCGGGTACGCCGCGTCCGTGCTGGATCGCCTCGGCGAGTGGCCCGTGCACACGCTGACCGTCGTGCCCTTCATCATCATCACCTGGCTGGGCATGTGGGCCGCCCGCCGCCGCGTCCTCGATGAACCGGCCCGCCACCGGCGCCTGCTCGGGTGGACCGCCGTAATCGGGCTCGGCCTCGCCGTCGCCGGTGGCCTCCCGGCCGCCCTGATCGGCGCCGGGTGGCTGTCCGCCGACGAGCCGGCCGCCGGCCTGGCGCTGCTCCTGCACGGCGCCAGCGGCATGTTCGCCGGCCCCGGCTATGTGGCCGTCTTCGCCCTGATCGCGATGCGGGTGACCCGGCCCGGCCCGGTTGTCGCCGCCCTCGTGGCCCTGGGCCGGCGGTCCCTGTCGGGATATCTGTTCCAGTCGGTGGCCTGGCTGGTTCTGCTGGCGCCCTACACCCTCGCCCTCGGCGACCGTTTCGGCAGCCCCACCGCGGGTGCGCTGATCATCGCGGTGGTCGTCTGGCTGGCGACCGTGCTGCTCGCCCGCCTGCTCGACCGGCGCGATCAGGCCGGCCCCGCCGAGATCGTGCTGCGCCGCCTGACCTACGGCCCCCGGAAGCGGTAGCCACCCGGCCGCACGCCGCCGAGCACCCGCACGCCGCCGAGCACCGCTCGGCGGCGTGCACGGCTATCGTTCCCGGGTGCCCGAGGAGACGAACGCCGCCGGTGGCGTCGCCGTCCAGGACCGGATGGCCTGGCTGGACGGGTTGCGCGCGGTGGCCGTCCTGCTGGTCGTCTACGCCCACCTCAGCCGCATGCTGTTCCGCGGCGCCCGCGACCTCTCCAGCGAGTGGCTGCACGCCGGCACCGCCGGGGTCATGCTGTTCTTCCTGGTCAGCGGCTACATCATCCCGGCGTCCCTGGAACGGCACGGCAGCCTGCGCACCTTCTGGGTGAGCCGGCTCTGCCGCCTGCTGCCGCTGTACGTCGTGGTGAGCGCCCTCGTGTTGGCCCTGGGCGGCGCCGGGCTGATGCCGCTGGACCCGGCGCTGACCGCCGATCCGCTGACGGCGGCCGTCGCCCACCTGACGATGCTCCCGCAACTGCTCGGCGTCCCGCTGATCACCCCGGTGCTCTGGACGCTCACCTTCGAGATGGCGTTCTATCTGCTGGTCGGCGCGTTGTTCGCGCTCCGGCTGCACCGCGCCGGCCCGCCGCTGGCGATCGTGCTGGCCGTGGCCGCCGTCGGCGCCGCCCCGCTGGCGCCGAAGCTGCTCGCGGCCACCCCCGCCGCCGCGCGGGAGCTGACCCTCGTGGTGGCGGCGGTGCTGGTGCTCGCGCTGGGCGCGGTGGCGAGCGGGCGGCGGCCGGCCGTGGTGGCCGGCGCCGCGCTGCTCGGCGGGGTCGCGGGCCTCCTGCTGGTCGCCGACCAGGACCCGGCCCACGCCTGGGACGGCCTGCTGATCATCGCCGTCATGCTGGTCGGCACCGCGCTCCACCGCGCCGACCACGGCCGGATCCGCTGGTGGCAGGCGGGCGCGGTGGCCGCGGTGGTGGCCGCCGCGCTGCTGGCGAACTGGGTCGCCGAGCTCGCATCGCTCGGCGGCCTGACCCCGCGGTACGTGACCCGCTCGGTGCTCACGCTGCTCGTCTTCGCCGGCGCCTTCGCGCTGGGCCGGCTGACCCGGCGCCGGCGGACGCCGCGACCGCTGGCCCGGCTCGGCCTGATCAGCTACTCCGTCTACCTGGTGCACTACGTGCTGATCGAGCTGCTGCGCCCGGTGCTGACCGGGCTGGGCGACCGGCTGCCCGTGCTCGCGGAAGTGCCGGTCGCGGCCGCGTACCTCGGCCTGGTCGCCGGGGTCTCCTGGCTGACGTACCGGTTCGTGGAGCTGCCCGGGCAGCGGCTCGGCCGCCGGATCGCCCGATGGCTGACCGCACGGTGGGGTTCCGACGCCCGGCCGGTGGACCTCGGCGTGGCTCAGCCGCCGAAGCGGGACCTGCGCGCCATCGCCCGGTAGGCCGCCAGCGCCGCGCTGTCGGTGTCCGGCCGGAAGTTGTGCGGGCTGTCGGCCTGGGTGTCGGTGTCGAACCAGACCACCGCGCCGACCGCCGGGGTGTCCTCGACCCAGGAGGCGAGCTCGGCGATCCAGGCCGCCTTGCTGCCCCGGCCGTGGTCGACCGCGGCGGTCTCGCTCAGGATGATCGGCTTGCGGTCGCCGTACGCGGCGGACACCGCGCCGAACAGCGTCCGCGGCGACTCCGCGAAGAAGTCGTAGCCCGAGATCCCGACCCAGTCGACGTGGTCGTCGCCCGGGTAGTACCGCTGGAACCGGTTCCAGGACGTGTCGGGCGACGAGTTCCAGTTCGGGCTCCACACCCAGGCCACGTTGTCCGCGCCCTGCTCGCCGAAGATCCGGTGCAGCCGCCGCCAGGCCCTGACGTACGCGGCCGGGTCGTCGCCGTTGTGGCTGCCGTCCCAGGAGAACCAGTCCCCGTTCATCTCCCAGCCCCAGCGCAGCAGGATCGGGCGCTTCATCCCGGCCAGCTTCCGGGCCACCCGGGCGATGACGCGGTCCGCCGAGCCGTCGTTGATCCTCCGGTACGGCGCACCGTGCCACGAGACCATCAGCGTGCTGGTGGCGGCCACGGCCGGCTCGGACGAGGGCACGTAGCCGTCCCACGGGTAGAAGACGTGCACGATGCGCTGCTCGCGGCCGAGCTGCCGGCGGCGCAGGGCGAGGCTCTCCCGCAGCGACCTGCCGCTCAGCGCGAGGTACGAGCCGAACATCGCCTTCCCGGCCGTCGCCGGCACGGCTCCCCCACGCGCCGCCTTCCGCACGGCCGACGGAGACGCCGACGGAGACGGAGACGCCAACGGGGATGCCGACGCGGACGGTGTGGCCGACGCGGACGCGGACGCCCGCACGCCGGGTGCGGACGAGGCCGCGACCGCGGCGCCCGACGCGGCCGGCGGAGCCGAGAAGAGCGGGGCCGGGGCAGTGGCGGCGGCCTCGGGGGCGGCCGGCGCGGCGGAACACGCGGCCGGCAACGCCAGCGCCGCCAGCGCAAGCAGCCGGCGACGGGGCAGGCCGCGGCCGCACGGGGGCTCGGCGGTCATCGTGGGCTTCCCTTCGCCGGTACGCGGGCGCGGCGGTCACGTCCGGCTCCACGATGCCCGCCGTACCCCGGCACCGAGGTCGGCCGATCGCCCCGCAAGACCTGCCTGACCAGGTCTTTCACCGGCCCGTCGAGCTACCGAAAGGGGACAGCGGGCTCAGTGGTCCGCGTATCGGATGACCTCACGGACCAGCCGGTGCGCGGCGTCGCTGCCGAGGCGGTAGTAGACGTGCCGGCCGCGGCGCTGGCGGCGGATCAGGGTGGTGTCCCGCAGGTTGCGCAGGTGGTGGCCGACGATGGTGGCGTCCAGCTCCATCGCCTTCGCCAGCGTGTCCGGGGTCGCCTCGCCGTCCAGCAGCAGGACGAGGATGCGCAGCCGGTGCTCGTACCCCATGGCCTGCAGCACCGTGACCGCCTCGCCGATCATGCCGGCACCACCGCCCGGGGCAGCCGGGTCACCGCGAGCGAGAGCAGCAGGATCCCGGTCGCGACCAGGGTGATCGCCGCCCCGGCGGCGATGTCGTACCGCGCGGAGAGCAGCAGCCCGGCCAGGCCGCTGGTCACGCCGAAGGCGACCGACAGCGCGGTCAGCGCCGGGAGCCGGTCGGTCCACAGCCGGGCCGCGGCGGCCGGCGCGACGATCAGGGCCAGCGCCAGGATCGTGCCGACGGCCGGCACCACGGTCACGATGACCACCTCGATCGTGATCAGCAGCAGCAGGTCCAGCGGCCCCAGCCGGTAGCCGGCGGCCCGGGCGCCGGCCGGGTCGAAGCCGGCGAACAGCAACGGCCGCGCGCACATCGCGAGCACCGCGGCGACCAGCACCAGCACCCCCGCGGTGACCGCGATGTCGCGCGGGCCGACGGTGAGGATGCTGCCGACCAGGAACGACGACAGGTCGCGGCTGAAGCCGTCGCGGGTGGCGACGAGCCCGACGCCGATCGCGAACCCGGCGGACAGGATCACCCCGGTCGCCGCGGCGGCGTCCTGGCCCCGGCGCCGGCTGAGCGCGGCGACGCCGCACGCCACCAGCACCCCGGCCAGCGCGCCGCCGAGGTAGATGTTGACCCCGACGATCGCGGCGGCGACCACCCCCGGGAAGGTGGCGTGGGTCAGCGCCATCGTGAAGAACGAGAGCCGGCGCAGCACGACCTGCACGCCGATCAGCCCGGCGAGGGCGCCGACCAGGACGGCCTCGGCGATCACCCACCTCATCGGGACCACCGCCGGGCCCGCAGCCGGCCGACCGGCAGCAGCACCGCGTAGGCGAGCACCAGCGCCAGCACGACCGCGGTGGCCGAGGTGAGCCGCACGCCGTACTCGATCGAGGCCGTCCAGCTCACCCAGAGCCCGGCGTACCCGGCGAGCAGGGTCAGCGCGGTGCCCAGCAGGGCCATCGCGGGCAGCCGGGCGGTCACCGTGCGCGCGGCCGCGGCGGGCACCACGAGCAGCGCGATGACCAGCACCGTGCCGACCGCGCGGACGGCCGCGACCACCACCAGCGCGATCACGAGGTTCAGCCACAGGTCCAGCAGGGTGCCGCGGTAGCCGGCGGCGGTCGACCCGGCCGGGTCGAAGGCGCGGAACAGCCAGGCCCGGGCGCCGACGGCGACCAGCAGCAGGATCACGACGGCGAGGACCGCCGTCTCGGCGAGCTGGCGGTCGGTCACCGTGAGGATGCGCCCGAACAGGAACGTGGTCAGATCCGAGGTGTACGACGAGCGCCTCGACACCAGCGCCACGCCCACTGAGAACATGGCGGTCAGCACCACCGCGGTGGCGGCGTCGTCGCTCAGCCGCCCGCCGCGGGTCAGCAGGGTCAGCACCACCGCGGTGAGCACGCCGGCGACCATCGCCCCGCCGAAGATGCCCTCGGTGCCGGCGGCGACGAAGCCGACGACGACACCGGGGAAGACGGTGTGGGTGAGCGCGTCGGCCACGAAGGACAGCCGCCGGGCGAAGACGAAGACGCTGACCGGGCCGCAGATCAGCGCCAGCAGGGCGAGTTCCGCGAGGGCGCGGACCATGAACGGGGCCTCGAGCATCAGGGCTCCACCAGCAGGGCGTGGCCGTCCGGCAGGTCGACCGCGTGGCCGCCGTACGCCCGGCGCAGCAGCTCGCCGGTGAGCACGTCGGCGGGCGGGCCGACCGCCCACTGCCGGCCGTTGAGCAGGCACACCTGGCCGGCGATCCGGGCCGCGACGGCCAGGTCGTGGGTGCTCACGAGCAGCGCCGCGCCGGCCGCGGTGAGCTCGCCCAGCGCGCGCAGGATCGCCTCCTGGCTGGTGGCGTCGACGCCGTTGAAGGGCTCGTCGAGCAGCAGCAGCCGGGACTCGGCCGCGATCGCCCGGGCGACCAGCACCCGCTGGCGCTGCCCGCCGGAGAGCAGCCCGAAGCGCACCCGGGCCCGGTCGGCGAGCCCCACCCGGTCGAGGGCCGCCAGGGCCGCCGCCCGGTCGGCCCGGCCGGTGGGCCGCCACCAGCCGATCCGGCGGTAGCGGCCCATCAGCACCACGTCGGCGGCGCTGACCGGGAAATCGGCGTCGAGGCTGTCCACCTGCGGCACGTACGCGGCGAGCCCGCGGGCCCGGGCCACCGGGCGGCCGGCGACCGTCACCGCGCCGTCGACCACCTCGGCCATCCCGAGCACCGACTTGATCAGGGTGGACTTGCCCGCGCCGTTCGGCCCGACCAGCGCCACCGTGCCGCCGCCGGGCAGGGTGAAGTCCACGTCGGTCAGCACGGCCCGGCCCCGGTAGCCCAGGCCCGCGGCGGCGAACCGCAGCGCGCTTTCCTCAGCCACCCAGGGCCCCCACGAGCACCAGGGTGTTGTGCTGTTCGGCGCCCAGGTAGGTGCCCTGCGGCGTGTCCTGCGCGCCGAGGCTGTCGCCGTACAGGGCGTCCTCGCCACCGACCACCTTGACGCCCGCCTGCTGGGCGATGGCCCCGGCGGTCTTGGGCGGCAGCGAGCTCTCGGTGAAGATCGCCCGGGTGCCGGTGGCCTTGATCTTGGCCACCAGGTCCTGCAGCTGGCGGGCGGAGAGCTCGGCGGAGGTGTCCATGCTCGGGATGACCGAACCGACGAACTGCAGCTGGTAGCGGTCCACGTAGTAGCCGAAGGCGTCGTGGTTGGTGACCAGCTTGCGCTGCTCGACCGGGATCTTGGCCCAGGCGGCCAGGTTGGCGGCGTCGAGCTGGTCGAGCTGCGCGGAGTAGGCGGCGAGGTTCTTGGCGAAGGCGGCCGCCCGGTCCGGGTCGGCGGCGGCGAGGCCCTTCTCGATGTTGCTCACCATGATCTTGGCGTTCAGCGGGTTGTGCCAGATGTGCGGGTCGCCGCCGGCCATCTCCTCGTCGCCGGGGTCACCCTTGCGAAGGGCCACGCCCTGGCTGGAGTCGACGACGGTGCCGTCGAAGCCGGCCGACTGCACGGTCTGGTCCAGCCATTTCTCGAGGCCGACCCCGCTCTCCACGACGACCTTGGCGGCGCCGATGGCCTGCAGGTCGGCGGGGGTGGGCTCGTAGTCGTGCGGATCGACGTTGGGCTTGATGATCTGGGTGACGGCGACATCGTCGGCGCCGATCACGCGAACGAAGTCGGCGACCTCGGGCGTGGTCGCGACGACGGCGAGCTTGCCCGCGGGCGCGGCGCCGGCCTCATTGCCGGTGGAGCCGCAAGCGGCGAGGGAGAAGATAATGCCGCCGGCGAGGAGGTAGCGCAGAGCTGGAGCCTTCATGACTCAGACGGTAATGGTTTTCATTTACATGGTCTAATAGCAAACTCGGCATATTTGCCCGCGCGACCCCCTCAAGAGGTATGGGGTAGGATCCGGCAAATAGTACATTCTAGCCGTTACCTCGGAATCACCCGCTAATCTGCCTTAACAAGGCAATTGGGACGAGGAACGGTGACTACCATGGCCAAACGCACGTTCGGCTACAAGCTCGCGTTCGGTTTCGGGCTCACCGTGGCTCTGACCGTCGTCATGGGCGCGGCCTCGGTCGCGGCGCTGTCGATCGTCATGAACGCCAAGGACGACGCGATCGGAGCCGCGACCGACGATCTGGTCAACACCGAACGCCTGACCACCACGGCGCGGGCCCGGATCGGCGACTACCGCGGATTCCTCCTCAACGGCCGGCAGGAGTGGCTCGACCTGACCAACGCCGACCGCGAGGAGTTCCTCGGCCTGGTCACCCGGCTGCGTGGCACCCTGACCACCCCGGAGTCCCGCGCCCTGCTCGAGGTTGTCGCGGATGTCGAGGTCAAGCACGCGCAAGCGGTTCAGCCGGTCATCGAGCGGCGCCGGACGAACCCGAGCCTGCAGAACATCAGCCAGTTCAACGACACCACGGTCGCCACCTCACGCACCGCCTTGCTGGAGTCGATCACCGCGCTGTCAACCCAGGTGCGCGCGGATGTGGAGAGGACCCGTGCGGAATCATCGGCCCGCGCCACCCAGGCGATCATGCTGATCATCGTGCTCGTGCTGCTCGCCATGGGCTGCGGCGGCCTCATCGCCTGGCGGCTCAACCGGGACCTGCGGCGCGAGGTCGGCACGGCGGTCGGGCACATTCAAAGTTCGTCGGCGCAGCTCGAAGCGGCCGCCACCCAGCAGGTCTCCGGCGGCAAGGAACAAGCCAGCGCGATGAGCGAGATCACGACCACGATCGGCGAGTTGCTCATCACCTCGCGGCAGATCGCGGAGAACGCCCAGCGGGTGTCGAAGATCGCGAAGGACACCGCCGACGCGGCGGAACGCGGCGACGCCACCATCGACCAGACTCGGACGTCGATCTCAGCGATCCGTTCCCAGGTCGACCAGATCGTGCAGCACATGCTGGCGCTCGGCGAGAAGTCGCAGCAGATCGGTGGCGTCGTCGACCTGGTCTCCGAGCTGGCCGAGCAGACCAACATTCTGGCCATCAACGCGACCATCGAGGCCACCGGAGCGGGCGAGTGGGGCCGCCGGTTCGCCGTGGTGGCCGAGGAGATCCGCAAGCTGGCCGACCGGACGGCCGGGTCGGCGAAGGAGATCCGCGCGCTCATCGACGACGTCCGCGGCGCGGTCAACACGACCGTCATGGCCACCGAGATCGGTGCCAAGAGCGTGGACGCGGGATCCCGGCAGTTCGACGACGCCACCAGCTCGTTCCGGAAGATCGCCCAGCTCGTCGCCACCACCAACGACGCGACCCGCGAGATCGAGCTCTCCACGAAGCAGCAGACGACGGCGGTCGAACAGGTCAGCGTGGCCGCCTCCGACACCGCCCGGGTCACCCGGGAGACCGAGGCCAGCGCCGTGCAGACCAAGCAGACCGCCGCGCACCTGTCCAGCCTCTCCGGCGAGTTGCTCGAACTGGTCGGCACCGGTCACCGCTGACGCGCGACGATCTCCTCCGGCTCGCGTCCGGGATGCAACCTTTCGCCGGCCCGGCTTCGACAGGAAGGCGACAACGGCACATCATCCACACGGATGAAGAGGGGAGCAGGATGCGGCCCGACGTTGAACGGGAGTACGTCGAGTACGTGAAAGTGCGGTTGCCCCGCCTCCATCGCACGGCGTACCTACTCTGCGCCGACGCGTTTCAGGCGGACGACATCGTGCAGGCGACGCTCACAGACCTCTATGTGGGCTGGAAGCGGGCCGCCGGCGCGGACAATCTCGACGGGTACGTGCACCGGATCATGGTGCGGCGCTACCTCGACGAGCGGCGGCGCGGGTGGTCGCGGGTGCTGCTCGGCGATCGCCTCCCGGATCTGGGCGCCTCCGCCGACCACGGTGTCGACGAGCGGGACGCGCTGGTGACGGCCTTGCGGTCGCTGCCCAAGGGGCAGCGTGCCGTCGTGGTGCTGCGCTACTTCGGCGACCTGTCGATCGAGGCGACCGCGGAGGCCCTCGGTTGCTCGGCGGGCAACGTGAAAAGCCAGTGCTCGCGGGGTCTCGCCACTCTGCGCGCGGCGCTGGACGCCGAGCATCCGGTTACGACAGCGGAACGAGCGAGGGATCGGTCATGAACGAGGAACAACTGCGGGACCGGCTCGAAGCGGTCGACGTGCCACCCAGCCGCCTCGAGATGGACGCGCTGGTGCGCGCCGGGCGCCGGCGCAGCTTTCGCCGCCGCTCGGCACAGGCGGTCGGGGGCACGGCGCTGGTCACCGGTGTGCTGCTGGCGGTGCCGTTGATCCTGGCCAGGACGGGGCCGGCGCCGGCGGTGCGGGCGGACGCGGCCTCGACGGCCTCGACCGCCTCGGCGCCCGCCGCTACCGGCGCGGACGACCGGTGCCGGATGACGGAACTGCCGGTGCCGCCCGGGATGACGGACGCCTCGGCCCTCGCGGTGGATCCGACCGGCCGGTACGTCGTCGGGAACGACGTCGTCAAGCAGGACTTCCGGCCGATCCTGTGGACCGACGGGCAGCCGGAGGCCCTGCCGGTGCCCGGCAAGTCGGTCCAGGCCACCGCCGTCAACGCCAGCGGCGTCGTGGTCGGCATCGTGGAGGATGGGAAGCAGGAGTACGTCTTCCGCTACGAGAACGGTGTCCTCACGAGGCTGCGCACAACGCCGGGGAGCTGGCACGTCTACCCGCACCCGGCGATCAACGCGGCCGGGGACATCATCATCAACGCGGAGCCGAGCGGCAACATCGAAGGCAAGGACAGCATCGTCCTGCTCTGGAAGGCCGGCTCGACCACTGCGGTCCGGCTGCCGGTGCCGACCGAGGCCAACGCCTACGACATCACCGACGACGGCACCATCGTCGGCGCGATGTACAAGGACGGTCACGCCGATACGCCGTACGCCTGGGATCTGCGAGGCAACGGCCGGAAGCTGAAGGTGCCGGCCGGCCAGACCGCCTCCGTCTACGCGGCCGAGGGCAACTGGGCGACGGGTGGCCTGTGGCCGTCCATGACCCCGGCGCTGTGGAACCTGCGGACCGGCGAGGTGACGACGCCGGCGGCACGGGGACCGGCGGCGACCACGGAGCAGGAGAAGGAGGCCAAGCTGAAGGGGCCGGGGCCGGGAAACGCGGTCAACTCCGCCGGCTGGATCGTCATCGGCCCCACGGTGTACGGCTCCGTGCTGCGTGACGGTGCCACCGTCGAGCTCGAGGTGCCCGGCGGGCAGCGCGGCAGCGCGCGCGACGTGTCCAACACGGGGCTGGTCGTGGGGCAGGCGATAGCCACCGGCGACGACGGCGAGAACCTCGGCCCGCGCATGTGGCGTTGCTGACCTGAGCATGCCGAACGGAGCGGCCGGTGGCGGAGACCCGTCACCGGCCGCACTGGTCACGGCCCGCGGGTGACCTCCCGCCCGGGTACGCGGAACAGGGTCTGCTGGCCCGCCGCCACGAGTGACCTCTGCTGCCCCTGGACACCGAACACCTCCAGCCGGCACACGGTCAGCGTGCGCCCGGATCTCAGGACCGTTCCGATGGCCTCGATGTGCTCTCCCTCGGCCGGGGCCAGCAGGTTGATCTTGTATTCCACCGTGAGGACGTCCGCGTCGTCGGGAAACAACGTCAGTGCCGCATAGCCGCCCGCGCTGTCCGCGATGGCGCTGGTGGCACCCGCATGGAAATAGCCGTGCTGTTGGGTCACCTCGGGCCGGCCGGGGAGCACGATGTGCACACGGCCCGGGGCGATGTGACCCAAGCGGGCGCCGAGGTGGCGCATCAGTCCCTGGCGTTCGAAACTCGCCGTGACCCGATCCCGCACCTCGGGGCTTGCCTGGTCTGCCATGGCTCTCCTCGCGGACGTCTCCAGCGACAATCTAGGCCACCCGCTCCGCGATCAGCAGCACCCCGATGACCAGCATGGCCGCGCCCGAGCAGCGGGTCACCACCCGTGCCGCCGCGGGCCGCCGCGGCCGTCCCTCGTTTACATCCGGTTCGCAGCCGGGTTCGTACGGTGCGGCACATGACCAAGTTCCTCGCGGTGGTGACAGCGATGGCGTTGGCGGGTGCCCTGGCCGCCTGCAAGGATGACCGGGACCCTCCGCAACCGGCCCGTCCGGCGGCGCAGTGCGATCCGGGCCTCGATGCGGCGTTCGGCGCCTGGGCGCGGGCCGGGTTCAGCGGCTCGGTCGCGATCTCGACCGGCGGCGAGCTCGACTGCCTGTCCGCGTACGGGTTCGCGAACGACGCGACCGGCACGCCGAACACGGCCGACACGGTGTTCGACATCGGGTCGGTCACCAAGGCGTTCACCGCCGCCACCGTGCTGAGTCTCGCCGAGACTGGGAAGCTGGCGCTGGAGGACACGGTGGGCGAACTCCTGCCGGCGCTGAGAGGGCCGGTGGCCGCCGTGACCGTCCGTCAGCTGCTGCTGCACACGAGCGGGCTGACCGGGTCGCACGGCGAAGACCATGAGCCGCTGGACCGCGATGCGGCGCTGGCGGCGATCGGCGGCCTGGAGCTGGCGTTCAAGCCGGGCTCCGGCCACGCGTACTCGAACGCCGGGTACACCCTGCTGGCACTGATCATCGATGCGGTGGCCGGCGCGAGCTACCGCGACTACACGGCGGCGAAGATCCTCCGGCTGCCGGACGGGCGGACCGCGGGCGGCTTCTGGGACGGCGAGCCGGCCGCGCCCGGGCCTCGCGCGGTCGGCTACCTGGACGGCGGCAGGACCGGCGCGGCGGACGGGTTCGCGGGACCGCACTGGGCGCTGGACGGCAACGGTGGGCTCGCCATGCCGGCGCGGGATCTGGCGGCGTGGACGCACGCGCTGTTCACCGGCCGGCTGATCGCGCCGGAGTCGGTCAAGGTCATCAGCGGTTCCGGGCACGACCTGGGCGACGGCAGGTCGGAGGCTCCGGGCTGGGTGGCACATGACGCGTCGGTCTTCGGCACTCCGTTCCTCGCGACCGCCGGCGGCGGGGGCGACGTCGGCCACAATGCCGTCGTCGCCTGGATTCCCGAGCGGCAGCGGGTGGTCGTGCTGGCGTCCAACAAGCAGACGGTGTCCGCCGAGGATCTGCTGAAGAAGGTGGGGCCGGCACTGCTGGCCGGCAAGCCGTTGCCGACGCCGAACGCGCCGCCGGCCGCCGCCGGCCCGGCCGCGCCCACCGGCAAGTACACACTGGACACCGGTGGCAGGTTCGAGGTGACCGGGTCCGGCAGCCGGGTCACGATCTCCGCCACCGGTGCCGACGCCGTCACGGCGCTGTTCCCGCCGAGCGGCGGCGTGTCCGCCGGCGACTTCCGGGCCCACGAGCGGCGCACGGTGGCGCTGCTCAACGGCCGTACCCGGGAGGGCCGCAGGGAGCGCAAGACCCTCGAACGTACCTTCGGTGCCATCCGCGGGATCGCTCTCGCCGGCACCGTGTTCCGCGACGGCGACATACGCACCTACGTCACCATCACCGCGGGAACCGCGGCGATCACCGGCTGGTACGCGGTCGACCCGGAAGGCGGCATCGAGGCGGCCGAGGTGCCCACCGAACCGCCGGCGGTGCCGCTCGTCCCGGCCGGCGGCGGCCGATACCGGCCGGGCGATCCGGCCGACGCCGGCGCCGGCGTGACCGTGCGATTCGGCAACGGCCGGATGACCGTGTCGGGACCAGCCGGCTCGGCCGTCGCCGGGCCGGCCGGCTGACCGGCTACCTTGCGACCATGCGGATCCTGCTGATCGAGGACGATCCGGACCTGGCCGAGGTCGTCGCCCTCGGCCTGCGCAACGAGTCGTACGCGGTCGACCCGGCCACCACCTACGCCGAGGCGGAGGACATGCTGCGGATGAACGCGTACGACGTCGCGTGCGTGGATCTGGGCCTGCCGGACGGCGACGGCCTCGACCTGGTCCGCCGGCTGGGCCGGGAATCGGGCTTGCGCCGGCCGCGGCGCCTGCTCGTGCTGACCGCCCGCGACGCCCCGGCGGACCGGGTCGCCGGACTGGACGCCGGCGCCGACGACTATCTCGTCAAGCCGTTCCACTTCGCCGAACTGGTGGCGAGGCTACGCGCGCTGAGCCGCCGCGGCGACGGCCACGGCTCGACGCTGCGGGTCGGCGAGCTGACCCTGGACCTCGCGGCGCACCGGGCGTGGCGCTCCGGCGCCGAGCTGGCGCTGACCGCCCGCGAATTCTCGCTGCTGCGCTACTTCGCGCACCACCCCGACGAGGTGCTGTCAGCCGAGGACCTGCTCGAACACGTGTGGGACGCGAACGCCAACCCGTTCACGTCGTCGGTGCGGGTGATCCTCAGCCGGCTGCGCAGGAAGCTCGGCGAGCCGGCGATCATCGTGACGCTCACCGGCGCCGGCTACCAGCTGAAGGCGAAACCATGAGACGGCACCGGCGATCGTTGCGGGTCCGGCTGGCGGTGCTCGGCTTCCTCGCCATCTACGTGCCGGTCCTGCTGCTGTCCGGCGTGGTCCTGGCCACCGACATCGAGATCACGGGTACGGGCCCCAGCGGCGCCGAGGGCTTCCGGGAATCCACCACGCCCGGGTCCACGCCGGTGACCTGGACCATCCTCGCGCTCGGCCCGGTCGCCGCCGCGCTGGCCTGGTGGTGGGCCGGCCGCGCCGTCAGCCCGATCGACCGGATCCGAGCGGTCGCCGACGACATCCAGGGGACCGACCTCGGCCGCCGCATCGCGCTGCGCCGCGGCCCGGCCGAGGTGACAGCGCTCGCGGCGAGCTTCGACGCGATGCTCGACCGCCTCGAACAGGCCGCGCGGACGCAGCAGCGGCTGATCGAGGAGACCAGCCACGAGCTCCGCATACCGCTCGCGGTCCTGGTGACCAACGCCGAGGTGCTCCTGGCCCACCCCAGGCCCACCCTCGAGGTCTACCGAAAGGGACTGGAACGATCGCTCGCGGCGGCCCTGCGGCTCCGGACGGCGATGGACGAACTCCTCGTCGACGCCCGCGGCCGGGCCCGCACCATCAACCGGCAGCCCGCCGACCTGACGGCCATCGTCCGCGCCGTCATCGACGACGCCGGCGCCCAGGCGGCGGCCAAGAAGATCAGCCTGTCCGCGACCGGCCCACCGGACGCCATCTGCCCGGTCGACCAACCCACCGTCCGCCGCGCGATCCACAACCTCGTCGACAACGCCATCCGGTACGCCCCACCGGGCACCACGGTGCGGGCAACCGTCGAGGTCGCCGAAACGGAAGCGGCCATCGTGGTGACCGACCACGGTCCCGGCATCCCCGCCGCCGAGCAGAACCACGCCTTCGAGCGCTTCTGGCGCGGCCGACCCGACGTGCCAGGCACCGGGCTGGGCCTGGCCATCGCCCGCCAGGTCGCGGCGGCCCACGGCGGCGCCCTAACACTCACCTCGCCCGGACCCGCCGGCGACGGCTGCACGTTCCGCCTCACCGTACGCCGCTGACAAACACCTGACCGGCGGAGATCCGCCGCAACTCGGGCCAGCCCGGAGCGGTCGGCCGAGGCAACCGGAATGCCGCTGGCGCGACCAGATTGCCGCTGGCGCGACCAGATTGCCGCTGGGGCGGATCGAGACATCCAGCCCAACGCGATGTGAGCCTTGTCGGACCGTGTCGCGTCCGGGGGCGGCACCAGTAGTTTCAACAGCCTTTGCTCTGCTTCCCTATCGGAAACACCGGACGGAGGTGTCCCCGCTCTGCTTCCCCAACGGAAACACCGGACGGAGGCGTCCCCGCTCTGCTTCCCCAACGGAAACACCAGACGAAGGCGTCCCCGCTCTGCTTCCCCAACGGAAACGGCCTCGGCCGATCCCGGATATCGACCGAGGGGTGTTTCCGATGGGGAAGCAAAGCAAAGGCGCCGGAAGAGACACTGCCGCCGAGCGGCCACAACCAATGGTGACGCCCCAGCGACACCGAGCGACGCCGAGCCACGCCGAGCCACGCCGAGCCACGCCGAGGGTGTCACCACAGAACGTACGAAACTGCCGTTG
This sequence comes from Actinoplanes sp. ATCC 53533, assembly GCF_003947245.1. Classification (NCBI taxonomy): domain Bacteria; kingdom Bacillati; phylum Actinomycetota; class Actinomycetes; order Micromonosporales; family Micromonosporaceae; genus Actinoplanes; species Actinoplanes sp. ATCC 53533. The sequence continues at coordinate 16,962 of NZ_QHHV01000201.1, forward strand.
TGGTTCAGTCGTGGCGGTGGGCGAGGGTCCGGGGCACCTGGTGTTCGGTGCCTGGTTTCACGACGACGAACTGGCCCATCATGCCCTTGTCCTCGTGGCGCAGGATGTGGCAGTGGTACATGTAGGGCGTGACCGGGTCGGTGTAGGTGCCGAACCGGACGGATAGTCGCGCCTTGGCCTTCTTCGGGATGAAGACGGTGTCCTTGGGGCCCTGCTGGTAGGCGGGTGGCGCCGCGCCGTTGATGTCCAGGATGCGGAACGACACCTCGTGGATGTGGAAGTTGTGCGCGTACGTCGTGTTGTCGATCTCCCAGATCTCGTTCGCGCCGGCCGGCACCACCTCGTCGATCCGGGTCATTTCCATGTCCTGCCCGTTGATCTCCGAACCGGACAGCTCGAACCGCCGGATCCGGGCGCCGGCCGGCGGCGGCACGGCCGGCGCGCCGCCGAGCGCGGCCGGCACCGGCGCCGAGCCGGTCAGTTCGGCAGCCGCGACCAGCCTCAGCAGCTGGAAGTCTTCCTCCTCGATGTCGTTGGCCTGCTTGATGTTCTCGCCGCGGGAGTCCAGCATCGCCTGCTCGCCGGCGGTGAACCGGACCACGATCTCCGCCCGCTCCCCCGGGCTGAGCTTCACCCGGTCCACCGCCACCGGCCGCTCCAGCAGGCCGCCGTCGGTAGCGACCACCTGACAGGGCCGGCCGTCGGTGAAGCCGATCCGGTACACCCGGGCGTTGGAGGCGTTGAGCAGCCGGAACCGCACCAGTTCCGTCCGTACCTCGAAGTAGGGGTCGTGGGTGCCGTTGATCAGAATCTGATCGCCGAGGGCGCCGAAGGTGCCGCTGTCCACGTCGCCTTCGTCGAGCGCGCCGTCGTCGTCGAAGCGCTTGTCCTGAACGATCAGGGGCACGTCGTCGACGCCGTACCGGCTTGGCAGGCGGGGTCCGTCCGGGTCGTCGATCAGCAACAGCCCGGCCAGGCCTCGATACACGTGCATGGCGGTCTTCTCGTGCGGATGGGGGTGGAACCAGGTGGTGGCGGCGGGTTGTTCGATCGTCCACTCCGGACGCCAGGTGGCCCCCGGTGCGATCATCTGGTGTGGGCCGCCGTCCATCGTGGCGGGCAGGCGCACGCCGTGCCAGTGCAGGGTCGTCGCCTCGTCGAGCCGGTTCGTCACCGCCATCCGGACCCGCTCGCCGCGGGCCACCCGCACGGTCGGGCCGAGGTAGGAGCCGTTGATGCCCCAGGTGGCCGTCGTCAGGCCGGGCAGGAAGCCGGTGCGCCCGCCGGCCCGCAGGTCGAGGGCGAACTCCCGGAACCCGCCGGCGGCCCGTCGCGACTCGGCCGGCGGCGGGATCCGCAGCCGGTTGGTGAACTCGGGGCGGCGTGGGGCCTGCCATCCCGAGGAGCAGGAGGTGCCGGCGGCAGCCAACCCCGACAGGGCACTGAGGAACAGCAGACGGCGCCGATTCACAACCAGGACTCCTTTCGTCGCACTGCCGGCAAACATCGCCGATTCATCGTGCGTGGCGCCTCCCCGGCGCGCATCGGGGCTTTCCCGGACGCCTCTGAGCTGCGTGTTCGTGGCCGCGGCGGCGACCTCGTACACCGCAGGTCGTAGCCGTTCCGGCGCGGCTACGCCACATGCGTACGGCGATGTGGTCATCGAGGCGCGCCTGCGCCGCATACGGTTACCGGTGTGCGATTCCTCCAGCGGGCGGCGGTCCGCGCGGCGGCCGTGCCGGTCGCCGTCGTCGCGGTGGACGTCGTCTGGGTGACGGCGTCCGGCGGCCAGCCCGGCCCGCCGATGTGGCCGGTGGGCTGGTTGCTCACCGTGCTCAGCGGCGCGGCCCTGCTGGTGCGAGGCCGCCACCCGATGCTCGCGCTGGCGGTCGCGGCCGGCTGTGCGGTCGCGTACTACCCGGGCGGGTATCCGGATTCACCGATGGGGCTCGCGCTGCTCGTGGCGCTGGCGGGCGTCGCCGTGCGGTGCCGCCGGCCGGCGGCGGTCGTCGCGGTGGCCGCGATCCTCGCGGCGTTTCTGGCCGCCAACACGCTCGGCGACGATCCGGCCGGGAAATCCCGGCAGCCCCAGACCGTCTTCGGGCTCGGGGTCGTGCTCCTCGCCGCCGTCACGCTCGGCGAAGTGGCCCGCAACCGACAGGAACGGCTCGCGGCGGCGGAGCGGCGGGCCGGTGAGGCGGAACGGTCCCGCGAGGACGAGGCCCACCGGCGGGCCACCGAGGAGCGGCTGCGCATCGCTCGCGACCTGCACGACGTGGCGGCCCATCAGATCTCGCTGATCACCGTGCAGGCCGGCGCCGCCCTGCACCGGCGCGACCCGGAGGCCGCGTTCGCGGCCCTGGAAGAGATCCGCACGGCCAGCAAGGAGGCGCTCCGCGAGATGCGAACGGTGCTCGGCGTGCTGCGCCAGGTCGATCAGGCCGGCGCCGATCGGCCGGCGCCGTCCCTCACCAGGGTGGCCGACCTGGTCGCGCACGCCCAGGCAGCCGGCTTGCGCGTACGGCTCACCGGTGACCCACCGGGCCCGCTGCCGGCGGCTGTCGATCTCGCCGGGTACCGGATCGTGCAGGAGTCGCTCACCAATGCCCTGCGGCACGCGCACGCCACCGAGGTCACCGTGGACCTCCGCCGGGCCGGCGGCGAGGTGGCCGTGGAGATCGCGGACAACGGCAGCGGGCCGGTCGACGCGGTCCGGCTGCGTTCCGGCAACGGCATCCGCGGCATGGCCGAGCGCGCCGCCGCCGTGGGTGGCCGGTTGACCGCCGCGCCCGGCGCCGGCGGCGGGTTCCGGGTGCGGGCCCTGCTGCCCACCGGCACGACGCGGGGAGTGCCGACATGATCCGGACGCAGGCCCGGCTGCCCACCGGCACGACGCGAGAGGTGCCGGCGTGATCCGGGTTCTGCTCGCCGACGACCAGCGGTTGGTCCGGGCCGGGTTTCGGTCGATTCTCGGCGGTGAGCCTGACATCGAGGTTGTGGCCGAGGCCGGGGACGGGTCGGATGCGGTGCGGCTCGCGCTGCGGGATCGGCCCGACGTGGTGCTGATGGACGTGCGGATGCCGGTGGTGGACGGTATCGCGGCGACCAGGCAGATCGTCGCGGATGCCCGGCTCGCCGCGGTGCGGGTGGTCATCCTCACCACGTTCGACCTCGACGAGTATGTCTACGGTGCGTTGCGTGCCGGGGCCAGCGGCTTCCTCGTCAAGGACACCGACCCGATCGAACTGATCCGCGGGGTGCGGGTGGTGGCCGACGGCGACGCCCTGCTGGCCCCGTCGGTGACGCGCCGGCTGATCGCGGAGTTCGCGGCGCGCGTCACCGCGCCGGCGCCGGCGGCGGGGTCGGACGGTCTGACCCGGCGGGAAGCCGAGATCGCCGACCTGGTGGCCACCGGCCGGTCCAACGATGAGATCGCGGCGGTGCTGGCGATCAGCCCCGCGACGGTCAAGACCCACCTCACCCGGATCCTGGCCAAGCTGAGGCTGCGCGACCGGGCCCAGCTGGTGGTGTGGGCGTACGAGTCGGGGCGGGTGCGGCCGGGGTGGCTCGGCTGAGGGCCGCAGCGGATGGCCGGGGCCGCCGCGCCGGAGCGGCCCCGGCCGGATGCGGTCAGCCGGCCGCACGCTCCCGCCAGACAGGGCTGTCGAAGTAGCGGTTGTCGAACTGCTCGGACGAGGCGCCGATCTCCTTGGGGTCGGCCTCGCCCCGGTAGACGCGTTCCAGCAGCCGGTAGTAGTCGAAGCGCATGATGCCGGGCGTGAAGGTGACGAGGATGTCGGCTTCCTCGCCCGGTGCCGGCGCGAAGGCGTGCGGCAGGTGTGGCGGGACGACGACCAGGTCGCCCCGGTGCAGGGTGAGGATCTCCTCGCCGGCCAGCACCTGCAGGGTTCCGTCGATGACGAAGAACGTCTCCGTGGCCCGGGTGTGGAAGTGCGGCGGCGCGCCGGGCGATCCCTCGCGGAGCAGGGAGCGGTTGACGGTCAGCGCCCCGTGGGTGGCGTCCGAGTCGGCGAGCAGAGTGATGAGGCTGGTGGGTCCGTCCGCCAGGACCTCGGCGTCGGCGGCCGTGACGAGGACGGGCGGCTGGGGCTGGATCGTGGTCATGGTGACTCCTATTCGGGATATTGCATGTCCAGAATATGGGTGGCTGAAAGGCTCCACCGTGGAGGAGCCTCGGCCGATCAGGCACGCAGGGCGGCGAGCCTGTTACGCGTATTCTGCGGGGTGGCCGGAAACTGCCGCTCCACCGTGGACTTGATGTCGGCCAGGGTCTGCGCGGCCAGCTCGCGTCGCCACGCGAGATCCGCGCGGCGCATGCCCTGCGAGATCAGGCACGTCTGCCGGTAGTCCACCTCCGCGGCACCGCCGGGCCCCTGCCGCAGGATCTCGTCGCAGCGGAACGCCTCGTCCGGCCCCTCGATGGCGGTCACGACGTCGAGCAGCGTGATCGCCTCGGGACCGCGGGCCAGCCGGAAGCCGCCGCGCGGCCCCGAGGAGGAGGTCAGGATGCCGGCCCGGGTGAGCGCCTGGAGCTGCTTGTTCAGGTAGGCCGCCGGCAGCTCGTAGAAGGCCGCCAGCTTGGTCGCCGTCACCGCCCGCCCCGGCTCGACCCAGGTCAGGTTCAGGCAGCTGTGCAGTGCCCACTCGACCCCCTCGCTCATCCGCATAATCCTGGACTCTACATGTCCAGAATAGGCTGCGCAACCAGCCGCAACCAGACCGCGCCCGGGTCGTCAGGCGGCGATGCGCTCGGTGAGCCCGCGCAGCTCCGCTTCGGTGCCGATGGCTGGACGATGCTCGGGGTTGGCCACGTACCGATGGATGACGTGGGCGAGGTAGGCCGCGTCTGTCCCGGTCAGCAGGGAGTCGGAGCCCACCCGCAGCCCGCGCCGGCGGATCAGCTCCGGCCGCTGGTAGTAGAGGACGAGCCCGTTGTTCTTGACCGGCACGGCCGGGTAGCCGGGGGCGAAGGCCGCCCAGGGGATGAACATCGAGCCCAGCGGCTGACGGTTGTCGACGCCCTCCGGGCGCAGGCGCACCCCGAACGAGCCCAGAGCCACGTACAGGTGCAGACCGACGACGAGCACCCAGAATCCGATCATGACGACGGTCAGCACCCAGGGTTGCTCGCCGTTGACGATGTCACTGACGTCCTCGCTCACCGTGCAGCCCGCCAGGATCATGAAGGCGGCGGCCATGAACACCGGGGCGAGGGGGGACGCGGTCGCGAAGGCCGGCGGCTCCGGCCGGACGGCCAGGGTCGCGGGGTGGTAGCGATATGCCGCCAGGACGGAGAGCGCGAGCAGCGACAGCGGCAGCACCAGCAACACGACGAAGGCGTCCAGCCGCTCGGCCTGGACCAGGGCCCCCAACACCACGGCGAGGACCAGCACGCCGGCCAGGAACAGCCGCCGGTGGCCGGCCACCACCCCGAATCCCTTGACCAGCACGGACGCTCAGCCCCGGCCGTTGGCGTAGACGGCGCGGAAGCCGAGATGGTCCGACAGGGCCGTCCAGCGCGAGGAGCGCATCAGGCGTTCCGCGCTGTCGATCTTGCCGCCGTTGACCAGGGTGTTGAGGACCACGGTCTCGAAGGCCGCCGACTCCACCCAGTCGATCGACTTGGTGAAGCCGCAGAGCATCGCCGCCTTCGTCTCGTGCAGGAAGTCCTGCAGCACCCGGTCGGACGCGCGCAGCACCAGGCAGCTGCCGAAATACAGGATCCGGCCGGCGCACCGCCCCGACATCCAGGCGGCGATCTCGTCCAGCTCGACCGACTGCTTGCTGGTCAGGCAGAGCTGGGTCGGCTGGCCGTGCAGCGCGAAGAAGCCGACCTTGAAGTCGGCGTACTTGCGGGACAGCCACGCGTCCAGGTAGTAGTGCAGCTCCTCGGTGGTCGCCGTGTCCCGGTGGATGTAGCGGATGCTGCCGAGCCGTTCGAGCAGTTCGAGGGTGGGCAGCACCGACCCGCGGCTGTTCAGATCGTCCTCCCATTGGCCCTCGACGCAGAACACTCCGCCAGCCTTGGCCACGTTTCCCCCTGACAGCTCCCCACGAGAGGTCGACGCTAGCCGACCCGGCACCGATCTAGGGGACCGGCCGACCTATCAGACAAATGCCTCACAGCCGGGGGCACTTACCCCAAAGTGCGTTCTTAACGATCACCGATTCCCGACGCATGATGGATCGGTGACCGATGAGAAGACGACGCCCGCTCCCCCCGCCCCGCCCCCGCCCGCGCAGCCCGCGGGCGCACCCCGGCCCCTGATCGTGCTGGGTGCCGAGGACGCCGAGGCCTGCGCCGACGGGACGTGCGGCTGATGGCCGGCGTGCTGGTGGAGATCTGGTCCGACATCGTGTGCCCGTGGTGCTACATCGGCAAGCGGCGGCTCGAGACCGCGCTCGGCACGTTCGAGCACGCCGACGACGTCGAGCTGGTGTGGCGCAGCTTCCAGCTCGACCCGTCGGTGCCCCGGGGCACGGCCGAGCCGGTCTACGACTCCCTCGCCAAGAAGTTCGGCGGGTCGAAGGACCAGGTCAAGGCCATGACGGCGCAGGTCGCCGAGATCGCCGAGGCCGAGGGCCTGCACTACGACTTCGCGCGCGCGGTGAACATCAACACCTTCGACGCGCACCGGCTGATCCACCTCGCCAAGGCGCACGATCTCGGCGCCCAGGCGCACGAGCGGCTGATGCGGGCCAACCTGATCGAGGGTGAGACCCTCGACACCCCGTCCCTGGTCCGGCTGGGCGCCGAGATCGGCGTCCCGGCGGCGGAGGCGCAGCGGGTGCTGGACGGCGACGACTACACCGCCGACGTCGAGGACGACATCCGCCAGGCCCGCGCGTACGGGGCGTCCGGCGTGCCGTTCTTCGTGCTGAACCAGGCCTACGGCGTCTCCGGCGCCCAGTCGGCGGACGTGTTCCTGCAGGCCTTGCGCACGGCCTACGACGCGGCTCCCGCCCGCTGAGCCACCGGGTGGCCGCTCACCCGGGATCGGCGGGCCGGGCCGCCCACCGTGGCGCGCAGCGCCCGCGGGCTGAGCCCGAACCACCGGCGCGAGGCCCGGCTCAGCGCGGACTGCTCGGCCAGCCCGATCATCGCCGTGACCTGGACGAACGGCAGGTCGGTCTGGGTGATCAGCCGGGCCGCGGTGGCCCGCCGGACGTCGTCGAGGATCGTCTCGAAGGTGGTGTGCTCGGCGGCGAGCCGGCGCTGCAGCGTCCGCGGGTGGGTGCGCAGCAGCCGGGCTATCGCGCCCACCCGCACCGGCGAGGTGCCCAGCGCCTGCGACAGCAGCAGGTGCACGCGGTCGGTGACGGCCCGGCCCGGCGCCGGGAAGTGGCTGGTGATGTAGTCGACCGCGATGTCGCGCAGCACCTGGTTGCCGCCCGGCACCGCCATGGCGACCAGGCCGCCGGGCACCCGCAGCACCGCGTCCGGGCGGCCGAAGCGCACGTCCGCGCCGAAGAACCCGGTGTAGCTGGCGACCGGGGCCAGCGGCGCGTGCGGCAGGTGCACCGAGCGCAGGCCGTACGGGCCGCCGTGCAGCAGCATGATGATCCGGTGGAACAGGCCCAGCCCGAGATCGATGACCTGCGGCGGCAGCGGCTCGGCCTCGGTGCCCCGGTAGAGCAACCCGACCACGCCGGCGCGCCCGGCCGGGTCGGGGATCTGCGAGACGGTCAGCGTCGGGCTGTGCACGAACAGGAACCTGGTCGCGGTGTTCAGGGCGGCGCCGAACGTCGGCGAATTCTCGATGGCCAGGGCGAGCGGGCCGAGCACGGTGGCGTTCTGCTGCCCGGCCAGCCGCAGCCCCAGGTCGGGGCAGCCCAGCTCGGCCGCGGCCGTCTCCAGGATGCGCCCGGCGGCGGGCGACGGGATCACCGCGTCGTCGGACTCCAGGGCCTCGGCGGACACCCGGAACCGGGCCAGCAGCGCCGCGCCGTCGCCGCCGAGGGCGTCCACCAGCAGCGGCAGGCCGCGCAGCGAGGCGGCCCGGACCATCGAATCCATGCCGGAACTCTAGCCACGGTGTCGCGCAGGGGTAAATGAGTGTCGCGCAGGGACAAGTCCGCCGCCACCGGGTGGCCAAGACTGACGCTATGGCCGAACACTTCGACGTGCTCATCATCGGCGCCGGCTTGTCCGGCATCGGCGCGGCGTGGCGGCTGCGCCAGCAGCGGCCGGGCGCCAGCTACGCGATCCTCGAGGCGCGCGAGGCGATCGGCGGGACGTGGGACCTGTTCCGCTATCCCGGGGTGCGCTCGGATTCCGACATGTTCACCCTCAGCTACCCGTTCCGCCCCTGGCAGGGCGACCGGTCGCTGGCGTCGGGCGAGAGCATCCTGCGGTATATCCAGGACACGGCGGACGAGGGCGGCATAACGCCGCACATCCGCTTCTCCGCCCGGGTCGTCGCGGCCGACTGGGCCGCGGACCGCTGGACCGTCCGGCTGGCCGGCGGCGAGACCCTGACCTGCGATTTCCTGTACGCCTGCGCGGGCTACTACGACTACGCCAAGGGCCATGAGCCGGACTTTCCCGGCCTCGGCGACTTCGCGGGCCGGTTCGTGCACCCGCAGTCCTGGCCCGCCGACCTGGACCACGCGGGGAAGCGGATCATCGTGATCGGCAGCGGCGCCACCGCGGTGACGCTCGTGCCCGCGATGGCCGAGACGGCCGCGCACGTCACCATGCTGCAGCGCTCCCCCTCGTACCTGGTCGCGCTGCCGGGCCGGGACGTGGTCGCCGATCAGCTGCGCCGGCGGCTGCCCGCCCGGGTGGCGTACAAGCTGGCCCGGGCCAAGAACATCCTGCTCACGCAGGGTTTCTACCAGCTCGCCCGGCGCCGCCCGGAGCGGGTCAAGGCGTTCCTGCGGCGCGTCGCCGTCCGGCACCTGGCCGATCCGGCCGGCGTCGACGAGCACTTCACCCCCGCCTACCAGCCGTGGGACCAGCGGCTGTGCATCGTGCCGGACGGTGACCTGTTCGAGGCGATCAACGCCGGCGCCGCCTCGGTGGTGACCGACCACATCGACCGGTTCGTGGCCGAGGGCATCCGGCTGCGCTCGGGCCGCACGCTGGCCGCGGACGTGGTGGTCTCCGCGACCGGCCTGTCCCTGAAGCTGATCGGCGGGGTCACGCTCACCGTCGACGGCCGGGCGGTCGATCCCGGGCAGCGGGTCGCCTACCGCGGGCTGATGCTCAGCGGGGTGCCGAACTTCGCCTACTGCATCGGCTACACCAACGCCTCGTGGACGCTGCGGGCCGACCTGTCCCACCGCTACGTCTGCCGCCTGCTGACCTACCTGGACAAGAACGGCTTTGTCAGCGCCACGCCGCGGGAGACGCCCGGCAACCGCCGGCCGCTGCTCGACCTGACCTCCGGCTACGTGCAACGGGCGCTGGACAGCTTCCCGCGGCAGGGCGACAAGGACCCGTGGACCGTCCGGCAGAACTACCTGCTGGACGTGCTCACCACCCCGCGCGCCGACCTGCGCCGGGACATGACCTTCACCCGCCGCACCGCGCCCGTCCTCGAGGAGATCCGTTGACCCGGCTGAGCCCACCCGCGGCGGAGCACCCATGAAACGTCGTCAGCTGAGCCCGTACCGTTTCACCGGTCGAACGGCCGTGCTGACCGGCGCCGCGAGCGGCATCGGCGAGCAGTTGGCCCACGGCCTCGCGGCCCGCGGCAGCGACCTGGTGCTGATCGACCGCGACGCGCTGCGGCTCGACGCGGTCGCCGAGCGGATCCGGGCCGCGCACCCCGGCCGTACGGTCGAGACCCTGGTCGCCGATCTGGGCGACCGGGCCGCCGTGATCAGCACGGCCGGGGCCGTCCGGGAGCGGCACCCGGCGATCGGGCTGCTGATCAACAACGCGGGGATGGCGCTCGGCGGGCGCTTCGACCAGCTCGACGTCGCGCAGTTCGAGCAGGTTATGGCGGTGAACTTCACCGCGCCGATGCTGCTCATCCACCACCTGCTGCCCGCGCTGACCGCCGCGCCGGGCGGCCACCTGGTCAACGTGTCGAGCCTGTACGGGCTGATCGCGCCGCCGGGGCAGTCGGCCTACAGCGCGAGCAAGTTCGCGCTGCGCGGGCTCAGCGAGGTGCTGCGCGGCGAGCTGATCGAGTCCGGGGTGGGCGTCACGACGGTGCATCCCGGCGGCGTCCGTACCCGGATCGCGGAGAACGCGCAGATCGGCGCGGGTGTGCCCGCTGCCGAGGTCGGGGCCCAGCAGCGGATCTTCGCCGCCCTGCTGACCTATCCGCCGGAGAAGGCGGCCCGGGAGATCCTCGACGGCGTCGAGCGCCGCCGCGGCCGGGTCCTGATCGCCGCGAGCGCGAAGATCCCCGACCTGCTGGCCCGGCTGCTGCCGGTCGGCCACCTGCGGGTGATCGGCCGGCTCACCGCGGCCGCCGGCCGCCGGGCCCGGACGGCGGCGACCAGATGATCACGGAGCTGACGGTACGGGGCGCGCGCATCCGGGTGCGGCGCAGCGGCGACCCGGCGCACCCGCCGGTGCTGCTGCTGCACGGCATCGGCCGCAGCCTGGAGGACTGGGACCCGCAGCACGACCGGCTGTCCGCCGATCACCGGGTGATCAGCGTCGACCTGCCCGGCTTCGGGCTGTCCGAGCCGATGCCGGGCCGGGTCACCCTGGCCGCGCTGGCCGAGGGGGTGGCGGCCACCGTGGCGGCCCTGGGTGAGGAGCGGCCGGTGCACGTCATGGGCAACTCCCTCGGGGGCGCGGTGGCGATGCGGATGCTCGCCGCGGCACCCGCCCGGATCGCGACGCTGACCCTGGTCAACAGCGCCGGCTTCGGCAAGGAGGTGACGCCCGCATTGCGCATTCTCGCCGTTCCCGGCCTCGGCAAACAGTTGCTGCGGCGGATCGACGCTCGCTCCGCGTACCGGATCGAGCGCAGCCTGTTCCATGATCGCGCGCATGTCACCGAGGAACGGGTCGCATTCGCGCTGCGAGTCGCCGCGCGGCCGGACAATGCCCGAGTGTTCCTCGAAACAGCGCGCGAGTTGGGCACACTTCTGGGCGTCCGCGCGGCCTGGCGCCAGCGGCTGCTGAGCCAGGTCGCGGCCCACCCCAGGCCGTCGCTGATCGTCTGGGGCGACCGCGACCTGATCCTTCCGGCGGCACACCTCGCGGCGGCGCGGGCCGCATTTCCGCACGCCAAGACCCATTTATTCGCCGACACCGGCCACCTGCCGCAGATCGAGCGCGCGGACGATTTCGCCGACCTGGCCCGACTGTTCCTGACCGCCCATTCCTCCGCCGTTTAGCAGAACGTCAGCAGTCCGTTCCGGAGAGACAAATGTATTGGCGCCTGCAACTTACGATGCGGTTCGCTCGTCTTGTTGGGTAGACGCTCTCTTCGGAAGGACCGCCCCTTTGCGACGCTCCGCCACGATGCCGCTACTGGTGCTCCTGCTGCCGGCGGTGGCCGCCGGGGTCGCCCTCGGCCCCGGCGCCCCGGCGCACGCGACCGGTCCCGCGCACACCGCCGGCCCGGCGCACGCGATCGCCAACGGCGAGGACGCCGTCCCGGGCCGGTACGGCTTCGCGGTGAAGCTGACCATGACCGGGATCCCCACGCAGAACGGCGGGCGCCGGAACAGCTCCTGCACGGGCGCGCTGATCGCGCCCCGCTGGGTGATCACCGCCGGGCACTGCTTCAAGACCGCCAAGGGCACCCACGTGTCGCGCACGGTGGCCCGGCTGACCACCGTCACCGCCGGCCGCACCGACCTCACCACGAAGGCCGGCAGCGTGGCCAAGGTGATCGCGGTGCGCCAGTCCCCCAGCACCGACGTGTCCCTGGCCAAGCTCGACAAGCCGATCACGGACATCGCCCCCGCCCAGCTGAGCCGCAAGGCCCCCAAGATCGGCACGATCGTCCGGCTGGCCGGCTACGGCCGCACGGTCGACGACGACCCGTCGAGCGTGGCCACCCACCTGCAGACCGGGCAGTTCAAGGTCGCGTCGCTGACCCGCGGCTACATCGGCATGACCGGCCAGGCCCCCCGCCGCAACACCAGCGCGTGCTCGCAGGACTCGGGCGGCCCGTACTTCACCCAGCGGGGCGACACGGCAGTGCTGGTCTCGGTGGTCAGCACCGGGCCGTCGTGCCCGCACAAGGACGTGGACCAGAGCGGCCGCATCGACCCCATCGTCGGCTGGATCACCGGCATCGTCGGCAAGCCCGCGCCGGCCACCAAGGCGCCCACCACCCCCGCGGCCAAGCCGTCCAGCGCGGCGACGGGCGCGCCGTCGGCGGGCAACGGCCGCACGCTGCTCAGCGGCCGGCAGGGCGCCGAGGACGACCCGGGGGTCCGGACGGTGCTGGCCGCGTTCGTCATCGTCGGGTTCGGCGCGGTGCTGGCGCTGGTGCTCGGCACCCGCCACCGCCGGCGCGGCCTCCAGCGCAGCGGCGTCCGCCGGCACCGCCGGTAGCGCCACCCGGTCCGCCGGTCGCGCCGGGGCATACCAGAAAACCGGCCCCCGATCGGCTGGTCGCCCGGCTTACCGGCCGCCGGTTCCGCTGGCAGCGTCAACGCCATGAGAACCCGAGTGATTCAGGACGAGCCGGAGCACCGGCCCGCCACCCCCGAACCCCGGCCGGGCCTCGCGGCCTGGGTCCGCGACCACCGGCTGACCACCTTCTTCGTCCTGGCGTTCGGCCTCGCCTGGTGGGGCTGGCCGCTCTACCAGCTCGACATCTGGCCGCGGCAGGCGTTCCAGGCCGTCGGAGCGCTGCTCGCCGCCCTCATCGTGATCGCGGTCGCCGAGGGCCGGCCCGGCTTCCGCGACCTGGGCCGGCGGATGATCCGCTGGCGCGTGCCGTGGTACTTCTACGCCTTCGCCCTCGGCCTGCCCCTGCTGGTCCGCTTCGCGGCGGTGCTGGTGAACAGCGGCCCCACGCCGGAGTGGGGCGACCTGGCCTGGACCAGCTTCGCGCTGATGTTCCTGATCCGGCTGGTCAACCCGCTCGACGGGCCGATGGCCGAGGAACCGGCCTGGCGCGGCTTCGCCGTCCCGCGGCTGCAGGAGCGGCGCTCGCCGCTGGTGTCGGCCGTCATCCTCGGCGTCCTGGTGGCGCTCTGGCACCTGCCGCTCGTCGGTGACACCGGCTGGATCGGCATCGCCGCCACCTTCTCGATCACCATCGTCTACGTCTGGCTGTTCAACCGCACCGGCGGCAGCGTGCTGCTCGTGCTGCTGTTCCACAACACCCAGGGCTTCATCACGATGGGCGACCTCAACTACGCCGGAGCGGACCTGGCCCGGCAGGAGCTGATCGAGTTCGTCATCTGGTCGGTCGTGGCGGCCGTCCTGGTCGCGGTGGACCGTGCCGCCTGGCGCGGCAACCCACGTCCACCCTCCGACGGCGTAGCCTGAGCGCGAGGCGTCCGCCGTCCAGGAAAGCTCCGGGACAGGAGCAGTCATGCCGACCCGCCCGTCTCCCGCCCTGCTCGTGACGATCGGCGCCGCCCTGGTGGCGGCGCTGGCCGCGGTCGTCGCCCTGGGCGTGGCCGGCGACGTCCACCCGGTGCACATCACGATCATCAGCTGGCTGGTGCTGGCGTACGCCGGCAGCGGCCTGATCGCCTGGCGGCTCCGGCCGGCGAGCGCTCTCGGCCCGCTGATGGTCCTGACCGGCGCGGGCGCCCTGGCCGGCGCGCTGAGCTGGGCCGGGACCGGCGGGGTGCTGCACACCGTCGGCCAGGCCGTGGACGTGCTCCCGCTGGTGCTGTTCGTGCAGGTGTTCCTGACCTATCCGAGCGGCCGCCTGCACGGCCGGGCGGAGCGGCTGATCGTCGTCACCGGCTGGGTGGCGGCGCTCGCCGGCCAGCTCGCCGCGATGCTGCTGGGCGGGCTGCGGCCGCACCGGCTCACCGTCCTCGACCGGCCGGCCCTGGCGACCGCCGTCTACGACACCGAACTCGTCGTCGTCAGCGCCGTCGCCCTGGCCGGGGTCGCGCTGCTGGCGGTCCGCCGCCGCACCCACGGTCGCCCGCTGCGCCGCTCGCTGTCGCTGCTCGTCGACTCGTTCGCCGTCGGCCTGGTCATGATCGCCGTGCTGCTGCTGGTCGGCGTCCTCGGCGGGCCGGCCTTCCCGGTGGTCCAGCGGATCAGCCTGGCGCTGCTCGGCGTCGCCCCGATCGCGTTCCTCGCCGGCCTGCTGCAGGCCCGGCTCGCCCGCAGCTCGGTCGGCGACCTGGTGGTCGAGCTGCGCGGCGACCCGGCGGACCTGGTCACGCCGCTCGCCAGGGCGCTGCGCGACCCCTCGCTCGAGCTGTTCTACTGGCTGCCCCGGTTCGGCAGGTGGACCGACGCGGGGGGCCACCCGGTCACGCTGCCCGCCGACCCGGCCCGGGTCACCCTGATCGACGACGACGGCGCGCCGATGGCGGCGCTGATCCACGACCCGGCCCTGCGCGACGAGCCGGCCCTGCTGGCCGCGGTCACCGCCGCCGCGGCGATCGCGCTGCGCACCGGACGGCTGCAGGCCCAACTGCGGGCCAACCTCGAGGAGCTGCGCGGCTCCCGGGCCCGGGTCGTCGAGGCCGAACAGCGGGCCCGGCAGCGGCTGGAGCGTGACCTGCACGACGGCGCCCAGCAGCGGCTGGTGGCGCTCTCGCTGAACCTGGGCATCCTGCAGACCCGCATCGGCGCCGACCCCGAGGCGGCGGCGCTGCTGACGCAGGCCCGTACCGAGATCGCGGTCTCCCTCGCCGAACTGCGCGACCTGGCCCGCGGCCTGCACCCCGCCGTGGTCAGCGACCACGGCCTGGCCGTGGCGGTCGAGTCGCTGGCGGCCCGGGCGCCGGTTCCGGTCCGGCTGACCGTCGACCTGCCCGGCCGGGTCGGCGAGGCGATCGAGGTCGCCGCGTACTACGTCGTCTGCGAGAGCCTCGCGAACATCGGCAAGCACGCCCAGGCCACCGCGGCGACCATCGAGGTGTCCCGGACCGGCGGCGACCTGGTGGTGGAGATCGTCGACGACGGGATCGGCGGCGCCGACACGGAACGCGGCACCGGCCTGCGCGGCCTCGCCGACCGCGTGGAGGCCCTCGACGGCGTGCTGCGGGTCTGGACACCGAGCGGCGGCGGCACCCGGGTGCGGGCGGACCTGCCGTGCGGGTAGCGATCGCCGAGGACAGCGTCCTGCTCCGCGAGGGGCTCGCCCGGCTGCTCGCCGACGAGGGCTTCGACGTCGTGGCCCGCTGCGGCGACGCCGACCAGCTCCGGGCGCGGCTGCGGATCGAGGTCCCGGAGGTGGTGATCGTGGATATCCGGCTGCCGCCCACGCACACCGACGAGGGCCTGCGGGCGGCGATCGACCTCCGGGCCGCCCACCCGGGCCTGGGCGTGCTGGTGCTGTCCCAGTACGTCGAGCTGGGCCTGGCGATGAAGCTGCTGGCCGACTCGGCGGAGGGCGTGGGCTACCTGCTGAAGGACCGGATCAGCGACGTACCGGACTTCATCGGCGCGGTCCGCCGGGTGGCGGCGGGCGGCTCGGCGGTCGACCCGACGATCGTGTCGACGCTGCTGTCGCGGCGCCGCCGCGACGACCCGCTGGCGCGGCTGACACCCCGGGAACGGGAGGTGCTGGAGCTGATGGCGGCCGGCAACTCGAACCAGGGCATAGCGGACCGCCTGGTGATCACGCTGCGCGCGGTGGAGAAGTACGTGTCCAGCATCTTCGGCAAGCTCGGCCTGCCCGCCACGGGCAGCGAGAGCCGGCGCGTGCTGGCCGTCCTGCTCTTCCTGCGGGCCTGAAACGGGCCCCTTGGTGGGAGCACGGCGTGGGCAGACCGATACGGTTGATCACTATGACGACCTACTCCGGCCCTGCAAGGCTGATCCTCGTCGATGGCACGCGCGTGGCCGGCATGGCTTCACTCAGCACCCACCAGCGCGGCGGCCTCAACGGCTGGGGCGGCACGTTCCGTCCGGACCAGGCCAGCACGGATCTTCGCAACGCCACCGACGGGTTGCAGCTCGAACTGCCCTATGAGCAGTTCGGGACGGTCGCCGTCACCGGCGTCCGGAAGTTCCTCGCGACGCAGGTCCTGATGTCGCTGGCCGGTGAAGGACCTGCACCCTTCTGATCCGTTCACCCGGACTGCAGGCGCTGCCAGATCCGGTCGCGGGTGAAGGGCAGGTCGGTGAAGCGCACCCCGGTCGCGTCCCGCAGGGCGTTGGCCAGGGCGGGCGCCACCGGGTTGAACGGGCTCTCGCTCATCGACTTGGCACCCAGCGGGCCGATCGCGTCCTCGGTCCGCGCGAACACCACCTCGGTCCGCGGCACGTCGGCGAAGGTCGGCAGATGGTACTGCCGGAAGCCGGCCGTGGTGACCCCGCCGTCGGCGCCGACGACCATGTGCTCGGTCAGCGTGGCGCCGATCGCCTGGGCGACGCCGCCCTCGATCTGCCCGCGGGTCTGCAGCGGGTTCAGCACCCTGCCCGCGTCGGCGCTGTGCACGCTGCGCAGGATCCGCAGCTCCCCGGTGCCCGGGTCGACCGCGATGCGGAACCACTGGACGTTGAACGCCACCGAGCGCGGGCTGCCGGTCCAGTGTCCCTCGGCCCGGACCGGCGCCGGGGCCGACGCGGCCAGGTCCTTGAGGCTGAGCGTGCCGTCGCGCAGCGTCACGGCGTCGGCGCCGAGACGGACCGCGTCCGGCCCGGCCAGTGCCAGCAGGCGCTCGCGCAGGGCGCGGGCCGCGTGCAGGACGGCCTGGCCGGCCACGACCACCCCGGTGGAGGCGAACGCGCCGGTGTCGTGGCCGACGACGTCGGTGTCGGACTGCCGGACCACGACCCGGTCCGGGGTGGTGCCGAGGGTGTCCGCGACGAGCTGGGCGTGCACGGTGGTGCTGCCGTTGCCGAACTCGGTCGTGCCGACGGCGATCTCGTAGCGGCCGTCCGGCAGCAGGGTGACCGCCGCATCGGCGAAGTGTCCGCCGGGCGGCCCGGCCGCGATCATCGCCAGCGCCATGCCCTCGCCGACCAGCCAGCCGTCCGGCACCGGCTCGCCCGGCGGCGAGCCCGGCTGAGAACCCGCCTGAGAGCCCGCCTGAGAGCCCGGCTGGGCGGCCGCCTCCCGGACGGCGTCCAGGCACTGGTCCAGGCCGTAGCTGGCGATCGTGAGGTCGTCCGCGTGGTCGCCGGGTGCGGTCAGCGGCTCCCCCGGGCGCACGATGTTGCGCTCGCGCAGCAGCACCGGGTCCAGCCCCAGCCGCCGGGCCAGCTCGTCGAGCACCGACTCGACGGCGAACGACACCTGACCCAGCCCGTAGCCGCGGAACGCTCCGGACGGCACGGTGTTGGTGTAGACCGCGTACGCGTCGACCTTCATGTTGGCGCAGCGGTAGACGGCGATCGACTCGTGGCAGCCGTGGTACATCACCGCCGGGCCGTGGTTGCCGTACGCGCCGGTGTCCGACACCACCCGCAGCGACAGCGCGGTCAGCGTGCCGTCCGCGCGGGCCCCGGCCTTCATCGTCACCGTGAACGGGTGCCGGGTGGTCGCCGAGGTGAACTGCTCGGCGCGGGTGTACTCCAGCTTCACCGGGCGCCCGGTGCGGCGTACCGCGAGCGCCACCAGGTCCTCGACCAGCATCTCCTGCTTGCCGCCGAAGCCGCCGCCGACCCGGCCGGTCAGCACCCGGACCTGGTCCAGGGGCAGCTCGAACAGCTCCGCCAGGGCCCGCCGGGTCAGGAACGGGGTCTGCGTGCTGGAGCGCAGCGTGAGCCGGCCGGCCTCGTCGAGCCAGCCGATCGCGCCGTGCGTCTCCAGGGCCGCGTGCTGGACCCGGGCCGTGCGGAACGTCTCGGAGTACACGACGGCGGCGTCGGCGAACCCGGCGGCGACGTCGCCCAGCTCGGCGTGCAGCTCGCCCACCACGTTGTCGGCCGCGCGGGCGATGCGGTGACCGGTCACCTTGTCGCCGTGCACGGCGGGCGCGCCGGGCCGCATCGCGGCTTCCGGGTCGAGGACGGCCGGCCGGATCTCGTACGCGACCCGCAACAGCCGGCACCCCTCCTCGGCGGCGGCCTCGGTCTCGGCGACCACGGCGGCGACCCGCTGGCCGACGTACCGGACCACGTCGTCGAGCACCCGGGTGTCGGCGGGGTCCTCGGTGGGGTGCTCGTGGCGGGCGGTGGAGAAGTATCGCCGCGGCGCGTCGGCATGGGTCAGCACCGCCCGTACCCCCGGCACGGCCAGCGCCGCGGCGGTGTCGACGGCGGTGATCCGGGCGTGCGCGTGCGGCGAGCGCAGCACCTTGAGGTGCAGCAGGCCGGGAACGTCGACATCGAACGTGTACCGCGCCGTACCGGTGACGACCTGCGGGCCGGCGGGCGCGCCGAGGCCGGCGCCGATCGCCTGCCCGGCCGCGGGCTCCTCGACGGTGCGGACGCCGTTGATCGCGTCGGCGATGGCGCGGTATCCGGTGCAGCGGCAGAGGTTGCCCTTGAGCGTGCGCGGCAGGTCGGCCAGCTTCGGCTCGTCCAGCGCGGCGGTCGTCATGATCATCCCGGCGGTGCAGAAGCCGCACTGGAAGCCCTGCGCGTCCAGGAAGCGCTGCTGCACCGGGTGCAGGCCGTCCTCCGGCGCCAGGCCCTCGATGGTGGTGACCTGCCGGCCCTGGGCGCGGAAGGCCGGGTAGACGCAGCTGTGCACCGGCGCGCCGTCGACGTGCACGGTGCAGGCGCCGCAGTCGCCGGTGTCGCAGCCCTTCTTGACGCCGAAGCAGCCCTCCTGGCGCAGATAGGTCCGCAGGCACTGCCCGGGGCGGGGCGGCTGCTCGTGGTCGGTCCCGTTGATCCGTACGGTCATGCTGTGCCTTCCTCTGGCATGCCCTTCTGGCCCTCGCCGGCGAGGCCCCGGCCAACCGCCCCGCCCGCCACCCGAAGCCGCTCGGTGCGGGCGGTCATGCCGCAAGCTCCGCACGGATCTCCTGGGCGTACCGGCCGGTCAGGTGCCGGCGCCAGGCCGGCAGGCCGTGCACGTCGTCCACGTAGGCGTCGTCCGGGATCGTGTCGCGCAGGGCGGCCGCCAGCTCGGCCGCGGCGGGCAGGCCGGCGAAGCGCAGCTGGAACGGGCGCACGGTCGCGGCGGTCACGGTGAGTACCAGGCCGGCGCCGGCGCGGCGGCCGACCAGCAGGACGGCGGACCGGCCGTGGGTGAACAGCGAGCCCTGGCGGAACGCCGTACGCCCGGTCAGCGCCGCCGCGGGCAGGGTGATCGAGCGGAGCAGCTCCCCCGGGGCCAGGGCGGTCACGCCGTCGCCGGTGACGAACCGCGCCACGCTCAGCCGCCGCTCCCCCGCCGGCCCGAGGATCAGGCACTCGCCGTCCAGGGCCGCGGTCAGCGCGATCATCGGCCCGGCCGGCAGGGCGGCGCACAGGTTGCCGCCGACGGTGGCCACGTTCCAGATCTTGAAGGAGGCCAGGAACGCCCGGCAGCAGGCCGTGGCCAGCTCGTGGAACGCGGTGAAGTGCGCGGCGCCGGCATACCCGGCGAGGTCGGCGACCGTGCAGGTCGCGGCGATCTCCAGGCCGTCGGAACGCACGGTGATCGGGGCCCAGCCGGCGGCGGCGAGATCCAGCAGCCGCGTCACGTCGGTCCGCGGCTCGGCGAACAGCGCGGTGCCCCCGGCCAGCCAGGCATCCCCCGGCCGCCACTGCCCCACCGCTGCCGGACTGACCACCTCGACGACCGTGTGCAGATCCACCTGCGGTCCCCTTCCTTCGACGTACCCTGCGTGACCTGGAACAACGCTACGTTACGTGGCCTGTGTTTCCGGCGCGGGGCGATCGCGGCAGCGCGTGATCGGCCGCCGCCGAGTTCCTGCCATGTGGACAGGTCTTTCCTCCGCCTCCCGAACCGGAGGAATGTCGGCTCATGGGGGACGACATGACGGGGAACGCGCGGATCCTGGTCGTCGACGACCAGCCGACCATCGTGGACCTGCTGTCCACGGTCCTGACCGGACGTGGCTTCGCGGTGGACACCGCCGGCACCGCCGCGCAGGCCCTGGAGAAGGCGGCCGAGCGGCATCCGGACCTGGTCCTGCTCGACATGACGCTGCCCGACGGCGACGGCGTGGACGTGAGCCGGCGGCTGCGCGCGGCGGTCTCGGGGGCCGAGGTGGTCTTCCTGACCGCCCGCGACACCCGCGACGAGCTGGTCGCCGGGCTGGCCTACGGCGACGACGACTGGATCACCAAGCCGTTCGACGTGGAGGTGCTGCTGGCCCGGGTGCACGCCGTGCTGCGGCGGCTGGCCGACGCGCCGGGCAACCGGGTCCTGCGGTACGCCGACGTGGAACTGGACCAGCACTCCGGCGAGGTGCGGCGGGCCGGTGAACCGGTGCCGCTGTCGCCGGCCGAGTTCAACCTGCTGCGCCACCTGCTGCGCAACCCGGGCCGGGTGCTGCCGCGCAGCGGGATCCTGGCCGCCGTGTGGCCGGACCGGCCGGCGGCCGATCCGGCGGTCGTCGACGACCACATCGGCACCCTGCGCCGCGAGCTGGACCGGCTCGGCCCGCCGCTGATCGTGACTCACCGCGGCTTCGGGTACGCGCTGCGCGCCCGGCTGCCCTGAGGGTCGCCTCAGGGGCGGGCGGCGTGCTTGACGCGGTACATGGCCTCGTCGGCGCGGCGCAGCAGGGCGTCCGGGTCGACCCCGGCGCCGGCCACCACGCCGACGCTGGCGCCGACGGTGAGCCGGCGGCCGTCCACCTCGAACGGCTGGGTCAGTGCGGCCAGGAAGCGGTCCGCGACCCGGCCGGCGGTGGCCGTGCCGGCGCCCGGCAGCAGCACCGCGAACTCGTCGCCGCCGAGGCGGGCCGCGACCGCACCGGCCGGCAGGGCCGCGCGGAGCAGCTCGGCCACCCGGACCAGCACGACGTCGCCGGCGTGGTGGCCGTACGTGTCGTTGATCGGTTTGAACCCGTCGAGGTCGATGTGCAGCAGCGCCGCCCCGCCGGTCACCTCGGCGGCCAGCCGGCGGCCGAAGAGCACGCGGTTGGCCAGGCCGGTGAGCGCGTCGTGGGTGGCCTCGTGCCGCAGCTGGTCCTGCAGCCGGCGGGCGTCGGTGACCTCCCGGGCGTTGCTGACCACGCCGCCGACCCGGGGATCGTGGGTGAGGTTGCGGCTGGTGACCTCCAGCCAGCGCCAGGAGCCGTCCGCGTGCCGGTAGCGGGACTGGTAGGTGAACGTCGCGCCGGGCGTGGCCATCAGCCGCTGCAGGTCGGGCAGCAGGCCGGGCAGGTCGTCGGGGTGGATCAGGGTGATCACCCGGACGCCGACCATCTCGCTCGGCTCGTAACCCAGCATCCGGGTGGCCGGGGTCAGATACGTCATCGCGCCGGTGTGGTCGATCAGCGAGGTGATGTCGGTCGAATACTCCAGCAGCAGGCGGATCCGCTCCTCCCGCAGGCGCAGCGCCTCCAGGCCGGGGAGCGACCGGCCGGCCTGCGACTTCCGCTCGGCGCGGGCGCCGAGCCGCCGGGCCACGACCGCGGTGATCGCCAGCAGGCCGCCGAGCGCGGCCGCGCGGGGCAACGGGAAGGGCCTGACGGGTGGCAACACAATCCTCCTCCAGAGGTACGGGCTCAGGTAACTACACCCTCCAGGGGTAGCCGCCGGGGTGCGCCCCCGTCCCGTTCCCGGTGCGGAGAGTGAGCACGCAAACACGGTTAGCCTTCTTAACCGTTTAAGGTCTCCGCGGCCCCGGTGCTGAATCGTTACTCGGTTGATCAAGCGGAAACATTGCGAAAGTTTGCTTCCACCTCTTGACTGGCAACCGGGGGAACCGGAGACGGTGACGGTGATGTCACGCCCCGGCGTGATGTGAGATAGGGAGAGGTATGTTCGGTCAAACCAATAGTCCGCGCTTCAGGAGCGCGCTCGCCGGTACGCTGGGCGTCGGCCTGGTGTTCGGCCTGGCCGCTTGCGGCGACAGTGAAGACTCGAACGACGATTCCACGACGGCTACGTCGAGCATCGACTGCGCCCAGTTCAGCTCGTTCGGAGACCTGAAGGGCAAGACGGTCTCCGTTTACACAGGCATCGTGACGCCCGAGGACACGGCGTACAAGGAGTCCTACAAGCCCTTCGAGTCGTGCACCGGTGTCACGATCAAGTACGAGGGTGACAAGTCCTTCGAGACCCAGATCCTGGTGCGCGCCAAGGCGGGCAACCCGCCCGACCTCGCGATCGTGCCGCAGCCCGGCCTGCTCAAGCAGCTCGTGGCCACCGGCAAGGCCGTGGAGGCGCCGGCGGAGGTCTCCGCGAACGTCGACAAGTTCTGGGGAGCGGACTGGAAGGCGTACGCGACCGTCGACGGCAAGTTCTACGGCGCGCCGTCCGGCGCCAGCGTCAAGTCGCTGGTCTGGTATTCGCCGAGCGAGTTCAAGGACTCCGGCTACACGGTGCCGACGACGCTCGACGAGCTCAAGGCGCTGACCGACAAGATGGTCGCGGACAAGAAGAAGCCGTGGTGCGCGGGCATCGGCAGCGGTGAGGCGACCGGCTGGCCGCTCACCGACTGGCAGGAAGACATGATGCTCCGGCTCTACGGCCCGGAGACGTACGACAAGTGGGTCAACCACGAGATCCCGTTCAACGGCCCCGAGTCGACGGCGGCGCTGGACGCGGTGGGCGCCTACCTGAAGAACCCGGCGTACGTGAACGGCGGCCTGGGCGACGTCAAGAGCATCGCCACGACCACCTTCCAGGACGGCGGCCTGCCGATCCTCGAGGGCACCTGCTCGCTGCACCGCCAGGCCAGCTTCTACGCGGCCAACTTCCCGAAGGAGACGAAGGTCGCCGAGGACGGCGACGTCTTCGCCTTCTACCTGCCGGGCAAGGACGCGGCGACCAAGCCGGTGCTCGGTGGCGGCGAGTTCAACGTGGCGTTCG
Source organism: Actinoplanes sp. ATCC 53533 (assembly GCF_003947245.1). Classification (NCBI taxonomy): domain Bacteria; kingdom Bacillati; phylum Actinomycetota; class Actinomycetes; order Micromonosporales; family Micromonosporaceae; genus Actinoplanes; species Actinoplanes sp. ATCC 53533. Next base: position 39,946 of record NZ_QHHV01000201.1, read on the forward strand.
CGGACCGTCCGGAGGTCAAGGCCTTCCAGACGTACCTGTCGACCGACACCTGGGCGAACATCAAGGCCAAGGGCTCGCAGGGCTGGGTCAGCG
>NZ_QHHV01000202.1:0-19517 GCF_003947245.1 Actinoplanes sp. ATCC 53533
CGAGTGCAGGGAGTCGCTGAGCGGGGTGTACGCGAACCAGCCGAAGTCGGCCGCACCGCCCGGGGTCAGGAAGCCGCTGATGGTGATCAAGCCACCGAACAGATACAGCCAGTATGCGAAGGCGTTGAGCCGCGGGAACGACACGTCCGGCGCGCCGATCTGGATCGGCACCACGAAGTTCGCGAAGGCGAACACGATCGGCGTCGCGAAGAACAGCAGCATGATCGTGCCGTGCATGGTGAACAGCTGGTTGTACTGCTCCGGCGACAGCACCTGCATGCCCGGCTGCGCCAGCTCGGTGCGCATGAGCAGCGCCATGAATCCGCCGAGGATGTAGAACACGAAGGCGGTGATCATATACATGATCCCGATCTGCTTCGCGTCCGTCGTCCGCAGGATCCGCGCGAGGGCCGAGCCCTTTACCTGCGGTCGCACCGGCCAGGGCCGGGTCACGATCGGCTTAGGCGCAACGGTCGTCACGGATAGCCTCCGGTGTCTCGTTCGTCCCACTCCGTACACCCGAGTGGAAAGGCGTACCTCGCAGGCAGAATAGTCCCCCGCCGACCCCCGGCGGGCGCGGGGTGACCAAAGAGCGCCGGGGTCTCAGAACGGCTCGACGAGCCCCCGGTACTGATCGGCGAAGATCCGTTGACCCCGCCTGCGCAGCATAGGGTCGCGCTCCGCCGGAGCGACGTCACGGGTCTTGTCACGCTCGCGGGTGCTCTCCCGGACCTGCCGGCAGCGGCCCTGTCTGCGCTGCTCATAGGCCCGAAGGGCGGCGGGCACGTCGTGCGGGGTGGCCTTGAGCACCTCGCCGAGCACGACGGCGTCCTCCAGCGCCATGGCGGCGCCCTGGGCCAGGGTCGGTGCGGTCGCGTGGGCCGCGTCGCCGACCAGCAGCACCGGGCCCTTCGTCCAGCCGTCCAGCACGACCTCGTCGGTGCGCGCGACCTGGACCTTCTCCAGCGCGGCGAGGATGGCCGGCACCAGCCCGCCGAAGTCGGCGAACAGCTTCCGCACGTGGGCGCGGGGATCCGCCGGGCTCGGCACCTCGGGGCCGGCGGTCTCGTCGGCGTGGATGTAGAGCCGCCGGCCGCCCATCGGCATCGCGACGAACTGGGAGCGCTCGCCGAACAGGCAGGTCCAGTCGCTGAGCGGCGGGCCGCCGCTGACCACGCTGCGGTAGACGATCTGCCCGGTCGAGATCGCGGCACCGCCGAGCCCGGCCTTCGCACGGATCGTGGAACGCCGCCCGTCGGCGCCGATGACCAGGTCGTACTCGGCGATGGCACCGTTGCCGAACTCGACCTTCGCCCCGCCGTCGACGATCTCCAGATCCCGGACCGCGGTGTCGTATCGCACCTCGCCACCGACGCTGGTGAGCAGCACCTGCTGCAGGTCGGCCCGGGAGAGCGCGCGGCTCTCCCCGACGCCCGCCCACAGCGCGGCGAGGTCGACCTCGAACAGCTCGTCGCCGGCGGAATTCTGGAACACCTGCCGGAAGATCAGGTCACCGAGCGGGCGCAGCGGCGCGTCCAGGCCGAGCTGCCGGATGGCACGGGAAGCGTTGCCGGGCAGGAAGATGCCGGCGCCGGGAACGGTGGTGGCGGGCAACTCCTCCACCACGTCCGGGCGGAAGCCGGCGACACGAAGCCCCCGGGCCACCGCGAGGCCGCTGATGCCAGCGCCCACAACGAGGATGCGCAGGGTCATCGCAGCAACGCCTCCGAGGGGTGTTCGATACGCGTCGGAGCCAAGACACTACAGGCCGCCACCGGAGCGCGAAACCCACGATCATGTCCGTGTCCGATTTGTTCGAAGTGAACGCTACGGAATGTTCGTGGCGTCACCGCCATGGCACACCCTACTTTCACTTCACTGGGGCCCGGCTAGCCGACCAGCTCGCCGAGTGGCACCCCGGCCAGGGCTTTCACGTCACGGGACAGGTGAGCCTGGTCGGCGTAGCCCGCCGTCACGGAGACGTCGGCGAACGGCCGGCCGGCCCGGGCCAGCGCCACCGCCTGCTGCAACCGGAGGATGCGGGCAAGCGTCTTGGGACCGTACCCGAAGGTGCTCTGGCATCGTCGGCGCAGGTGGCGCGGGCTGAGGCCGCAGTCCTCGGCGATCGCGGCGACCGGGCGGCCGGCCCGGGCGCCGGCGGCCACCGCCACCATCGCCCGCTCCGGCTCCCGCCAGCGCCGCAGCGCGAACGCCTCCAACGCGGCGATCGGGTCCGGCGCCTCGGACAGCCGGCGCACCTCGGCGGCGGGGCACACCGCGTCGAGCGGCACCTGCCGGTCGGTCAACTCGTCGGCGGGGACGCCGAGCACGCCCGGCCCGGTGCCGACGGCGAAGCGTAGGGCGAAGAACCGACTGCCCGGCGGGGCCGTGCCGAGCTGAGCGGCGGTGTCCGGGCCCGCGATGAAGACCGAGCCGTCCTGCCAGATCACGTCGAGGCAGCCGTCGGGCAGGATCCGCGCCGGCGGGCGGCCCGGCGGCACCGTGCTGCGCCAGGCGATGACGTGCGGGAGGCGTGCGGCCCATTCGACGTACATGCGAAGACCCTGACACGGAGGTGTGACAACTTCTCCGAATGACAACCGTGTAACTCAGGCGGACAATTGGCACCGTGACCGACCAGCTGGACGAGTACCGGCGCCGCCGCGACGCCCGCCGCACGCCGGAGCCCGTGCCCCGTGGCCGGCCCCGCCCCAGCACCGGGGAAAGGTTCGTCATCCAGCAGCACCACGCCCGCAGCCTGCACTGGGACGTCCGGCTGGAGCGGGACGGGGTGCTGGTCTCGTTCGCCGTCCCGCGCGGCCTGCCCCGCGACCGCGGCCGCAACAACCTGGCCAAACACACCGAGGACCACCCGCTGGAATACCTCACCTTCGCCGGGGAGATCCCGGCCGGCGAGTACGGCGGCGGCCGGATGACCATCCACGACCACGGCACCTACGAAACCGACAAATGGCGCGACGATGAGATCGGTGTCACTTTCCACGGGGAACGCACCAGCGGCCGATACGTCTTCTTCCAGACCGGCGGCAACGACTGGATGGTCCGCCGGATGGACCCGGCCGAGCCCGGCTGGCAGAGCATGCCGGAGGCCGTCGAGCCCATGCTCGCCGCCCGGTCCGCCGGGCTGCCGCCCGACGACGAGGACTGGGGGTACGAGCTGAGCTGGGCCGGCCGCCGCACGTGTGCGTACGTCTCCGGTGGCCGGATCCGGCTCACGGCGGCCGACGGCACGGACGTGACCTCCTGGTATCCGGAGTTGCGGCCGCTCGGCGAGGCGCTCGCGCCGCTGGAGGCCGTCCTCGACGGCGAGATCGTGCCGTTCGACGGCCAGCGGGTAGCGCCGGAGCTGCTGGAACGCCGCAAGGCGCCGCGAGACTCGGCCGCCGCGCGCCGGGCCGCCGACCGGACGCCGATCCAGTTCCTGGCCTACGACCTGCTCTGGCTGGAGGGGCACTCGACGGTGGAGCTGGTCCGCTATGCCGAGCGGCGGGAGCTGCTCGACGGGCTGGCCGTGACCGGCGACCACTGGCAGACCCCGCCGTACTTCCCCGGCGGCGGCTTGTTCGCGCTCGACGCCGCCCGGGCGCAGGGCCTGCCCGGCATCGTCGCGAAGCGCCTCGACTCGCCCTACCTGCCGGGCCGCCGCAGCCGCCTCTGGCTCTCGATCGACGCCGCTTGAATTCCTTCAGCGCGGCTCCGGCCGTCCGATCTAACGGGTTTCGCCGGTTCCAGCGACGGAAAGGGCCCTACCGCGATGCACTGCCCTGACATCTCAGCCGATCTCTGGAAGTCCGCCGCCCGCGTCCTCGATGCCAACTGGTCCACCGACCACACCGTCCCCTCCCGGCGTCTCTACCCCCACCAGTGGAGCTGGGACGCCGCCTTCATCGCCATCGGGCTCGCCTACGTCAACCCGACCCGCGCCTGGCGCGACCTGCGCAGCCTCTTCGAGGCGCAATGGCCCGACGGCCGGGTGCCGCACATCGTCTTCGACCCGCGCACCGCGGAGGACGACTACTTCCCCGGGCCGGCCTTCTGGGACGTCCCCGCGTACGGCGGCCGCCCCGCCCGCGGCAGCACCGGCCTGGTGCAGCCGCCGCTGCACGCGGTCGCCGCCTGGGAGGTCTACCGCCGCGCCACCGCGCACGGCGTGACCTGCGCCCGCGAGGCCGGCGAGCAACTCGCCTGGCTCTACCCGCGCCTGGTCGCGCAGCAGGAATACCTGACCGGGCGGCGCGACGCCGGCGGCGACGGGCTGGCGAGCATCGTGCATCCGTGGGAGTCGGGCCTGGACAACAGCCCTTCCTGGGACGCGGCCATGGCGGCCGTGCCGGCCGACCTGACGCTGCTGGACCGCTTCCAGCGGCGGGACATCCAGAACGCGGAGGCGGCGCACCGGCCCACCGACATCGACTACGCCCGGTACGTCGGCCTGGTGCTCGACTACCGCGACGGCGGCTACTTGGACACCGGGCTGGCGCAGCGGCACGCCTTTCTGGTCGAGTGCCCGTCGTTCAACTCGATCCTCGCCGCGGCCGAACTGGCCCTGGCGCACATCGCCGGGGTCGTCGGTGCCGACCCGGACCAGCACCGCGAGCGGGCGAGGCGGATCACCACGGCCATCTCCGCGCACCTGTTCGACCCGGCGACCCAGACGTTCCGGTCCCGTGACGTGCACAGCCGTGCCCTCAGCCCGGCCCGGTGCGTCAGCGGCCTGCTGCCGCTGCTGCTGCCCGACCTGCCCAGCTGGCAGGCGCAGGCGATCATGACCGAGGCCGGGTCACCGCGCTTCGGCCTGCCCGCGCGGACCGGCCTGCCGCTGCCGAGCTACGACCGGACGGCGCCCGGCTTCGACCCGCTGCGCTACTGGCGCGGGCCGATCTGGATCAACGTCAACTGGCTGCTGCGGCGCGGCATGCTCGTGCACGGCTACCGCGACGAGGCCGAGGAGTTGCGGCAGGCGATGATCCGCCTGGTGCACGCCGCCGGGCACTTCGAGTATTTCCACCCCGGCACCGGGGCGGGGATCGGCGCTCCGGCGTTCAGCTGGACCGCCGCCCTCTCCCTCGACCTGCTCGCCGACCGCAGCGTGCCCGCCTATGCCCGGGCCGCCTGAGCCCTCAGAACGCTTCCGCCCCGACGGTCGTGTCCGCGCCGTGCCCCGTGTGCACGACCGTCTCCGGCGGCAGCGTGAGCAACCGCTCGCGGATCGAACGCTCGATCGTCGGCCGGTCGCTGTACGAGCGGCCGGTCGCGCCGGGGCCGCCCTGGAACAGGGTGTCGCCGGTGAAGACACAGCCCAGGGCCGGCGCGTGCAGGCAGACTGCGCCGGGGCTGTGCCCGGGTGTGTGCAGCACCCGCAGGACCTGACCGGCGACGGCGATCTCGTCGCCGTCGGCCAGCGGCGCGGGCATCGACTCGCCGGGGTGCACCAGCTTCCAGAGGACCTCGTCCGCCGGATGCAGCAGCAGCGGGGCCCCGGTCTGCCGGGCCAGCTCGGGCGCGACCCGGACGTGGTCGTCGTGCGCGTGGGTGAGCACGATCGCGACGACCCGGCGGGAGCCGACCGCGTCGAGAATGCTCCGGACGTCGTGCGGCGCGTCGATCACCACGCACTCGTCGTCGTCGCCGACCACCCAGACGTTGTTGTCGACGTCGAACGTCTCGCCGTCCAGCGAGAACGTCCCGTGCGTCACCGCGTGGCCGACCCTCATGAGAAGAGCACCACCGAACGCAGCACGCCGCCCTTGTGCATCTTGGTGAACGACTCCTCGACCTGGTCGAGGCGGATCTCCTCGGTCACGAAGGCGTCCAGGTCGATCCGGCCCTGCAGGTAGAGCTCGGTCAGCATGGGGAAGTCGCGGGACGGCAGGCAGTCGCCGTACCAGCTGCTCTTGAGCGCCCCGCCGCGGCCGAAGATGTCGAGCAGCGGCAGCTCGACGGTCATCTCCGGGGTCGGCACGCCGACCAGGACCACGGTCCCGGCCAGGTCGCGGGCGTAGAACGCCTGCTTGTACGTCTCCGGACGGCCGACCGCCTCGACCACGACGTCGGCGCCGTTGCCGCCGGTCAGCTCCTGCACGGCGGTGACCACGTCCTGCTCCCGGGCGTTGACGGTGTGCGTCGCGCCGAACTTGCGGGCCCACTCGAGCTTCTGCTCGTCGGTGTCGATCGCGATGATCGTCGTAGCGCCGGCCAGCGCCGCGCCCACGATCGCGCCGTCGCCGACGCCACCACAGCCGATCACGGCCACCGAGTCGCCGCGGGTGACCCCGCCGGTGTTGATCGCCGCGCCGATGCCGGCCATCACGCCGCAGCCGAGCAGGCCGACGGCGGCGGGCCGGGCCCGCGGATCGATCTTGGTGCACTGGCCGGCGTGCACGAGCGTCTTCTCCACGAAGGCGCCGATGCCCAGCGCCGGGGAGAGCTCGGTGCCGTCCTCGAGCGTCATCTTCTGCGTCGCGTTGTGAGTGTTGAAGCAATACCACGGCTTGCCCCGGCGGCAGGCCCGGCAGGCGCCGCAGACGGCGCGCCAGTTCAGCACGACGAAGTCGCCCGGCGCCACGTCGGTGACCCCGGCGCCGACGGACTCGACGATGCCCGCGGCCTCGTGGCCGAGCAGGAACGGGAAGTCGTCGTTGATACCGCCCTCGCGATAGTGCAGGTCGGTGTGGCAGACCCCGCAGGCCTGGATCTTGACGACGGCCTCGCCCGGACCGGGGTCCGGCACGATGATCGTGGCTACTTCGACTGGCGCGCCCTTCGCCCGGGCGATGACTCCGTTGACTCGCTGGCTCATGGTCACCACCTTCTCACCTTCGTTCTCCGAGGGCATCCGGCTCTCCGGCGCGGAACTCGCCGACGTGGCCAGCGCCGGCGTCGAACTCACTTCCGGTGCGGGCCGTCCCACTCCGGCCCGCCGGCCGGGGCATCCAGGAGGGCACCGCAGAGCTTGGTGAGCTGGCGGATCTGCGTCGGGGTCAGCCGGTCGAAGACCTGGTTCCGCACGGCTTCCACGTGACCGGGCGCCGCCGCCACGATCTTCGCGAGGCCCGCGTCGGTCAGCACCGCGATCTGGACCCGGCCGTCCTCCGGGTCACGTTCGCGGCGGACCAGGCCCTGCGCCTCCAGGCGGGCGACCACATGCGACAACCGGGACAGCGAGGCACTGGCCTTCTTCGCCAGGCGGCTCATCGCCAGGCGGCGGTCGTCGCGCTCGGAGAGCGTGGCCAGCACCAGGTAGCCCATGTGGGTCAGGCCGGCGTCGCGCTGCAACTGGCCTTCCAGCGCGGCCGGGACCTTGACCATTACCTCAATGAACAGGCGCCAGGTCTGTTGCTCGTCGTCGGTCAACCACCGGGGCTCGTCCATGGCAGCAGATTAGTTAACCCTCTTCCCGACAGAGTCGGCCGGGTGCCCGGATCCCGGCCGGGCGCCCCTACCGCGCGTCATACCCCATTCGCCGGGAAAGCACCAACCCTCGGGGAAAATCAGGCGAACATTCGGGCAGCATGATCGACTTGCTGGGCGCCTGCGGGTACCGTCCGCAAAGACTTTCCCCGTGCGGCGCGGCGCCGGGGCCGGCTGGCTGGGGGGCCGAGGCCGACCCCGGCGCTGCGTCGATCCCGGCACCGGCGGGCCCACCCAGCCAACCGGACCGGCCGAGAACGCGACGCTCAGGACGCCGGCGGCTCATCCTTGCCGGCCGCTTCCAACGCGTCGGCCTCCGCCTTGGTCTTGTGCACCGCGGCGTCCGCGTGCTCCGGCGGGCCGTAGACCGTGTACAGCACGAGCGGGTTCGGCCCCTCGTTGGTGAAGTTGTGCTTGCGGCCGGCCGGCACGACCACCAGGTCGCCCTGGTTGACCTTGCGGGTCTGCCCGCTGACCTTGGCCTCTCCGGTGCCGCTCACGAAGGTGAGAATCTGGTCCACCTCATGGACCTCCTCGCCGATCTCGCCGCCCGGCGGGATCGTCATGATCACGAGCTGGGTGTGTTCACCCGTCCACAGCACGCGGCGGAAGTCCGGGTTCTTCTCGGCAACAGTGGCGATCGTGTAGTGCTCCATGCCGCGGGTGTACCCGCATTACTGCCGGTTTGAACGCCGCAGGCGGTTGGCCGGCTGCAACTCCTCCAGCGGGGACGGGCGGCCGATCAGGTAGCCCTGCACGAAGTCGACGCCGAACTCGCGCAGCATCCGCAGCGTCGCCTCGTCCTGCACGTACTCGGCGACCGTGTGGATGCCGTACGCCTGGCAGACCTGCACCAGCGCCCGGACCAGCACCTGGTCCTCCGGATTGCGCACCAGGTCCACCACGTACTCGCCGTCGATCTTGACCAGGTCGATCGGGAACATCCGCAGGTAGCGGAACGACGCGTAGCCCGAGCCGAAGTCGTCCAGGGCCAGTTGGCAGCCCAGGTCGCGGATCCTGTCCGCGAAGTGCCGGGCCTCGCTCAGGTTGCCGATCAGCGCCGTCTCGGTGATCTCGAAGGTGAGCTGCTCCGGGTTCACCGCATACCGCTCGACCAGGCTTTCCACGTCGGCGGTCAGCCGCGGGTCGCCCACCGACCGGCCGGAGAGGTTGATCTGCAGGCAGAGGTCGGTGCGGTCGGCCGCGAGTTGCATCGCCCGCTCGACCACCCACAGGTCGATGTCGTAGATCGTGTCGAGCCGCTCGGCGATCTGCAGGACCTGTTCCGGCGACTGCGGGTTGTCGCCCTCGTCGAGGACGCGCAGCAGCAACTCGTGCCGGAGCACCCGGTTGGTCTGCAACTCGAGGATCGGCTGGGCGAAGAGCGTGAACCGGTCGGTGCCGAGCGCGTCGGCGACCCGGTCGCGATAGGTGCCCTGCCGGTCGCGGGCCGGCACCGGGTCGGCGACCATGGTCAGCGGCCGGTCGGCGTCGCGGGCCTGGCGCCAGGCCTGTTCGGCGTCGATCAGCAGGTCGTGGCTGCCGGCCTCGGCCTCGGGGCGGAACCGCACCAGCCCGGCCCAGACCCGGGCGCGCAGCCAGGCGTCGGGCAGCACGAACGGCTGCGTGCGCAGGGCCTCCACGAAGAGATCGGCCTTGCGGCGGGCCATCACCCAGGAGGCGCCGGGCAGCAGGACGGCGATCTCGTGCGTGCCGGCCCGGCCCAGCAGGGTGTCGGGGCAGGCGAGCCCTTCGAGTACGCGGGCAGCACGCTCCAGCAGGTCGACGTGGCGATCGACGCCCTCGCGCTCGGCCCGGTCCGGCTCGATCCGGACCACCAGCACCGCGCCGCCGCCACGGCGCTGCGCCCGGTCGACCTCGTCGGCGAAGCGGGCCCTGGTCATCAGCCCGGTCGCGGGGTCGCGTTCGACGATCGACGCCTGCACCGTCTCGCCACGGCGGCTCAGCCGGGCGACCTCGCGCCGGGCGCGTTCGCGGGCGGAGACGTCGCGCAGCGAGCCGTGCATGCCCACCACGGCGCTCGCGGGATCGACGATCGGTTCCAGCTGGCAGTCCACGTCGAACCAGCCGCCGTCGTCGCGCATCAGCCGTACCGTCGTGCGCACGGACTCGCGCGCCGTCCAGGCGCGGGTGATCGCGCTGAGCGCCTTGGCGTGGTCGTCGACGTGCACGTGCCGGGCGAGGATCTGCTGGCTGAGCTCGCTGTTCGCCGGCGGCCGGCCGAGCAGCGCGGCGAGCGCCTCAGACCAGACGATCTTCTCGCCGGCGGCCAGGTAGGTGAACCAGGCCTCGTCGTCGGACGGCGTGCGGGGCTCGGGCAGCGGCAGCTGGTGGCCCTGGTTCGGGCTCATCCGGGGACGGCGGGAGAGCCGGTCGCGCAGCGCGCGCGGACGCGGAAAACGTTCCTCGGGTGCCGTCATGCGCCGCCCATGCCTCCCCTCCAGCTGAACCGTTGCCCATGACCTATTACGACCCGTCACAGGTCGATGTAACAGTGGGCACCCGCGACAATGTTTTCGCAGCTGGCCCAACAAAACAACAGACAGCACATTCTCCACCGTTCAGGGCCCGAATTTGACCGATCGGTCGACCTCCCCGCCGCAGTCGGCAATGACCCGGTTCCCGGCGGATTACATGACAGACAGTTACTTGCTGTGGTGGAGGCGGAACCATGCGCGACACCTGCCCATTCACCTCGATCAACATGCACGCACCGCCGTGACCGGCGTGCGCCGCGTAACGAGATCCGGAGACGGTGGATATGGTGGCCCTTCGGACACGTGAGCGAGGACGACGACGCATGGGCATCATTCGGGACATGCAGCGGGCGCACGCGACCCAGACTGCCGCCCAGCAGCGGGCACAGACCGCCGCCGAACAGCAGCGCCAGCTGATCCGGCGCAACGCCGACCTGGCGGCCGCGGCCGCCCAGCGGGCCGCCTCCGACGCGGCGCGGCAGCGGGAGCACCGCCGGCTGTACGCGGAAGCGCGGACGGCCGACGCGGCGGCGGCGAACGCGGATGTCCGGGCCCGGCTGTCCGACCTCGACGGGCTGCTGCTGTCGACCCTGGACGTCGACGACCACATCGACCTGGACAGGTTCAAGAAGCCGGTGCAGGTGCCGCCGTTCGACCCGGGCAAGCTCGGCCGGCCGCTGCCGGAGCCGTCCTGGGACAGCTTCGCGCCGCCGGAGCCGCGCGGGGTCGGCAAGATCCTCGGCGGCGAACGGATTCACCAGCAGCAGGTGGAAGCGGCGAAGCGGGCGTACCAGGACGCCCGCGCCCGCTGGACGGACGGCGAGACCCGGCGGCTGCGGCAGCTGGCGGCACGGGAGCTGCAGTACGAGGAGAACCGCAGCCGCTACGAGGCGAAGCTGATCTCCTACAACGCCGAGGTGGACCGCTTCGCGGCGGCCGTGGCCGGCGCCGACCCGGAGTCGGTGGTCGAATACTTCGCGATGGTGCTGGGCAACTCGGTCTATCCCGACGATTTCCCCCAGCATTTCCGGCTCGCGTTCCTGCCGCGGCAGCGCCGGCTGCTGGTCGAATACCACCTGCCGCCGGTCGAGGTGATCCCGGTGATCAAGGACTACCGCTACGACCGGGTGCGCGACGACCTGATGGCGGTGCCGCGCGACGAGGGTGAGGTCCGCCGCCGGTATACCGAGATCATCTCGATGGTGGCGCTGCGGACCATCCACGAGATCATCGAGGCCGACCGCGGCGCGCTGGTGGGCGAGGTGCTGTTCAACGGCATCGTGGACACCATCGACCGGCGCACCGGCCAGTTCGTGCGCCCGTGCCTGGCCTCGGTGCGGGCCGAGCGGGAGACGTTCGCCGCGATCAAGCTGCGCCGGGTCGACCCGGTCGCCTGCCTCAAGCACCTGCAGGCCGGGCTGTCCGCGCAGCCGGACCAGCTCGAAGGGGTCGTCCCGCTGACCGACTTCGACTCCGACGCCGGCCAGGACTTCACCGGCGAGTTCAACGTGCTCGCCGACATCGATGAGCGGCCCAACCTGGCCGCCCTGCCGGACATCGAATACGAACAACTGCTCAGCGACCTGTTCGGCAACATGGGCCTGGAGATGGGTGCGGCGGCCGAGGGCCCGCGCTGGCGGGCCACCGATCCGCGGCCGCTGTTCGGCGGCCCGGTCGTGATCTACGCGGCCCGCGGCAAGGCGGTCAGCGCGGCCACCGCGGCCGGGCTCGCCGAGGAGGTCACCGCGTCGGGCGCGACCAAGGGCATCCTGGTCGCGATCGACGGGTACGAGGTGGCGGCCCACGAGGCGGTGGCGGGCCGCCCGATCGAGCTGCTGGACGGCCCCGGCCTGCTGAACCTGCTCGCCGAGCACTCCCGGGTGAAGGCCCGGATCGAGCCGATCTAGAGACGCAGCTCGTGGCCGGTGGTGGCGTCCACCTGCGCCGGGATCTCCTCGTGCCGGTCGCCGACGGTCGGCGTCCCGGTGGGCTCGAACATCATGATCTGCGCGCCACCGGGCGAGCTCGGCTTGTGCTCGGTGCCGCGCGGCACGGTGAAGACATCGCCCTTGCCCAGCACGACCGTGCGGTCCCGCAGGGCGATCCGCAGCTCGCCGTCGAGCACGAGGAAGAACTCGTCGGTGTCGTCGTGGGTGTGCCAGAGGTGCTCGCCGTGCACCTTGGCGACCCGGACGTCGTAGTCGTTGACCCGGGTCACGATGCGTGGGCTCCACAGGTCGTCGAAGGAGGCCAGGGCCGCGGTCAGGGAGATCGGTTCGTCGGTCACCCGTTCATCGTGGGCCTGGCGGACGGCTCGCGGGAGTGCTAGGAATCGCATATGCCGCAAGGATCCTCGCACCGGGTCGTGGTCATCGTCGACGAGAACTCGAACCCGTTCGAGCTGAGCTGCGCGATCGAGATCTTCGGCCTGCGGCGCCCCGAGCTGGGCCGCGACCTGTACGACTTCCGCCTCTGCTCCCCCGCCTCGCACACGCTGATGCGCGACGGCTTCTACACCCTCACCGGCGTCGCCGACCTGGCGGCGGCGGAGCACGCGGACACCCTGATCGTCCCGAACCGCCCCGACGTCGAGGTGCCCCGGCGCCCGGCCGTCCTGGCCGCGATCCGCCGCGCCCACGCCCGCGGCGCGCGCCTCGTCGGCTTCTGCAGCGGGGCGTTCACGCTGGCGGAGGCGGGCGTGCTGGACGGCCGCCGGGCCACCGCGCACTGGCAGTGGGCCGACGACTTCCGCGCCCGGTTCCCGGCGGTGACCCTCGAACCGGACGTGCTCTTCGTCGACGACGGCGACATCCTCACCGCCGCGGGCAGCGCGGCGGCGCTCGACCTGGGCCTGCACGTGGTCCGCCGCGACTTCGGGGCGGAGGTCGCCAACTCGGTCAGCCGCCGGCTGGTCTTCGCCGCCCACCGCGACGGCGGCCAGCGCCAGTTCGTGGAGCGCCCGGTCCCGGTGGTCCTGGACGAGTCGCTGGCGCCGCTGCTGGCCTGGGCTCAGGAACACCTGGACCGCCCGCTGACCGTGCCGGGCCTGGCCGCCCGCGCGGCGCTGAGCCCGGCCACCCTGCACCGGCGCTTCCGGGCGGAACTGGGCACGACACCGCTCGCCTGGCTGACCGCCGAACGGGTCGCGCTGGCCTGCCGGCTGATCGAACGCGGCGAGTCCCGCTTCGCGGTCGTGGCCCGCCGGACCGGCCTGGGAACGGCGGCTAATCTCCGGTCGCTGCTGCGCCGCCGGACGGGCCTGAGCCCGTCGGAGTATCGCCGCCGCTTCGCCCCGGATCCGGCCCCGGTTCCGGCCCTGGCTCCGGTTCCGGTTCCGGTTCTGGCTCCGGCTCCGGCTCCGGATCCGGTCGCCACGGGGCCACGTTGAGTTCCTCGATGCGCTGCCAGAGCGGCCGCAGGGCGGCTTCCGGCTCGCGGGCGAAGATGCTGCCGCGGATCCGGACGAAGACGCAGTTGCCGACCCGTTCCAGCACCGCCTGGCGGCGCATGTCGCTCTCCCACTGCTCCGGCCCGTGGTACGCGTCCCCGTCGCACTCGATGGCCAGGCGGCGACCGTCCGGGGCGTTGAGCACGAAGTCGATGCGGTAGCCGCCGATCCGGAACTGCGGCGTCGGCCGGTAGCCGCGCTTGACCAGCCGGCGCAGCACCTCGCGCTCGAAGTCGCTCTCGCAGAGCAGTTCCAGATCGGGCGCCGTCGTCTGCACCGGCAGATTCAGCGCGTAGTTCAGCAACAGCGCCCGGGCGTCGTCGGCCAGCAGCGACGAGGGCCGCACCGAGTGGAAGATCCAGAGCTGGTCCCGGGCCCGGGACGCGGCCACGTTGACCCGGCGGTGATATTCCCGCTTGGTGAACGCCGACGGCCGGCCGTCGTTGTCGGAGACCACCATCGACACCAGCACGACGTCGCGCTCGTCACCCTGGAAGGTGTACGCGTCGCCCACCCGCAGCCGCCGGGCCTCCATCTCGTCCTCGCCGATCGCCTCGCGCAGCCCCGCCAACAGGTACGACGCCTGCCCGCTGGTGCTGAGCAGGCTGATCACGCCGAGCGTCTTCCCCCGGTATGCCGGATCCGCGACCAGCGCCGCCACCTGCGCCACCAGCGCGTCCGCCTCCGCGAGGTTCACGTCACCGAAGGGTGGCAGCGGCTGCCTGGTCCCGTCCGGGATGAACACGGCACGGACCGGCATCGACAGCGCCCGGTCCGCGCGCAGCGGCTGGATCTTGCCGTCGTAGTAGTGCCGCGACGAGAACTCGATGATCTGCGGCACGCAGCGGAAGTGCTCGGTGAGCAGGATCCGTTCCGGCGAGCGCCGCACCGCGTGGTCGTAGAGCGAAGACTCCGGGTCGAAGTGCTCGGCCGACGGGACGTCGTCCAGGTGGCTGTGGATCAGCCCCGCGACCGAGCCGACGAAGCCGAGTTGCGGGCCGATCTGCTGGTCGTCGCCGACTACCACGGCCCGCTCGGCCAGCGCCAGCACCGGCAGCGCGAACAGGTCGGCCTGCGACGCCTCGTCCACGATCACCACGTCGAAGTGCGCGCCACCGGCGAACTGCTCGATCGCCCGGTCCACCGACATGACCCAGACCGGCACGGCCTCGACCGCCGACTCCATGGCCCGCTGGGCGTGCGCCTGCCAGGCCGCCGCGCTGCGGCCGGTGCCCTTGCCGATCTTGCGGAGCGCGGTGGTCCAGTCCGCGAGCGCGGCCCGCCGGCGGTCGTCGAGGGCGCGGGACACCTCCAGCCACGCGGACGCCACGACGAGCTCACCGGTGAGTCGCCGGATCTTGTCGCGGGCCAGCTCGATCCGGCGGTTCAGCACGGCCGGGTCGACGCTGCCGACGACGTCGTCGAACCACGTCTGCGCCTGCCGCCATTCCCAGGCCCGCAGGCAGAGGTTGCCCGACACCTCCGGCACCAGCCCGGCTTCGACCTGCGCGGCCCACTCCGGCGCCACCTCCGCGAGCCGGTCGCGCAGTTCGCCGTACCGCTGCACGTCGGGCCGCAGCGCGGTGAGCCGGCGCGCCTCCGCGACCAGCGCGTCCCACTCCTCCAGGCCGGGCGCGAACCAGGCCGCCGCCAGCGGTGGCCACGGCACCAGCGCGTCGGCCACCGCGCGGTCGGCGGCGTCCAGCGCATCGAGGTCAAAGACGACCGGGGAGTCGTCGAGCAGGGCCGAGACCTCGGCAAGCCGGGCCGGGTCGAGATCCAGCTCCTCCTGGGGCACGAGCACCCGCAGCCGCGCCGACAGCTCGGGCCACAGCCGGGCGTCCCAGCCCAGCGACTGCGCGGCCTCGGCCAGCAGCGTTCCCGCCCACACCTCCGGGTCGCCGGGCCGTTCCGGAATGGCGAGCCGCTGGATCCACTCGCCCCAGTGCTCGCCGAGCCGCCGCCGGGCCTGCCCCCGCCGCACCCAGGCGGCGGCCAGCTCGACGTCCTCGACCGTGCGCAGGGCCTCGCCGTCCACCCGGACCTCGTCGGCGATCCGCCACAGCCCGGACTGCAGGATCCGGTTGACGCCCCGGCCCGCGGCGAACCGTTCGCGCAGCTCGCCGAGGCCGGCCAGCAGCCGCTTCGGCTCCGCGGCCAGCGCGTCCGCGGCGGTGACCCGGTGCCCGCCGAGGGACCGGGCCAGCTCGGCGAGCGCGCGCTGCAGCCCCTCGGTGGCGGTGACGTGGTCGGTCCACATGGTCGCCCAGTGCGGATCGGAGAGCAGCCGGCCCAGCCGGTCCGTCCAGGTGCCCTCGCGCCGGTGCAGCCACGCGACCGCGTCGCGCAGCCCGTCGAGCAACTCACCGAGGGCGGCGGCGCCGTGTGCGCGTACCGCATCGGTGTCGACGCCGGCCGCCTCCAGGCGGGAGACGCGGTCGGCGGCCGCCTCCCGCTCGGCTCGCGCGCTTCTCCCGGTCGCCGCCTCCGGCAGGGCCGTGACCTCCGGCAACGGGCGCAGTGCCGCCGCGCGATCGGCGGGCGCGAGCCGGGCGGCGAGCTGCAGCAGGGCCGCGAACTCCGCCGCGGACAGCGGCGGCCGGTCGGCCGGCGCGACCGGATCGGGGATGCCGCCGTGCGCGGCTGCCCGCTCCCGCAGCCAGGCACCCACGTCGGCGGGCGAGAGGCGCACGTCGTCGATCCGGTACGTCGCGGCCTCGTTCTCCGCGATCGCCCGCAGCCCGCCCAGCGCCGCCGCCAGGTCGCGCTCGGCGTCCTCAAGTCGGCGGGTGAGCCGCTGCACCCGGCCCGCCTCCGCCTTCTGGTCCAGGGTCGCGGCGCGGTCGGACAGCTCACGCGCGGCGAGCTGCAACTGCACGAGCTGGTCCGTGGTGCGGCCGAGGACGGCCAGGCAGAGGGCCTGGACCTCGGCCGGCAGGCCGTCGCGGAGCACCCGCAGCGGGTCCTCCTTCTGCGCGACGACCAGCACGCGCTTGCCGTTGGCCATCAGGTGGCAGATGAGATTGCGGATCGTGTGGGTCTTGCCGGTGCCCGGCGGGCCCTGCACGGCGACGTTGCGGTGCTGTGCCAGCCGGCGGGCGATCGATTCCTGGGCCTCGTTGGTGGGCAGCGGCATGAGCAGCCGCTCCCCCACCCGGTGCCACTCCTCGGGCTGGTCGTCGGGCATCCGCAGCTTGCTGGGCTCGTGCGCGACGATCGCGGCCAGCGCGCCGATGCTGGTGGTGTCGCCGGCCAGCAGCCTGTCCCGCAGGCTCTCCAGGAAGCCGCGCAGCAGCCGCTGCCGGGGCCGGGCGAACAGGACGCCGGTGTCGACGAGGTGCGGGCCGGTGCCGGTCTCGCCGGGCGCGAGCACCCGGCGGTCGTAGCCGAGCCGGCCCAGGGCGCGCTCGAACAACTCCCGGCGCTCCAGGTCGTCCCAGAGGTCGACCTCGAGGGTGCCGGCCGGCCCGGCGAGGGCCAGCAACTGACCGAGATAGCGCTCGTCCAGGCCGGCGAGCGCGTCGGTCTGCAGCCGGGACGGGCCCTGCGGCGAGACGGTGATCAGCGAGCGGTCCGGGTCGTACTCGATCAGCACCGGCGTCGCGACCAGCGGATAGCGCACCCGGTTGCCCGCGATGACGGTGTCCAGGATGCCGTGGCCCCAGACCAGCTCGGTGGTGGCGGCGGCCATGTCGACCTGGTGCATCAGGTCGAAGAGCTGCCGGTGCAGGACCCGGGCCCGTTCCGCCTCGGCGCTGGCGAGCGACCAGGGCCGCCACACCTCGTCGCGCCAGGCCTCGAAGGCCTCCCCGTCGGCCTTGGGCTCGTCGGTCGGGCTGACCTCGTTGAGCCGGCGCCGCAGCTCGGCGGGGACCGCGACCGGACCCGGCAGGTCCGGCAGGCCGACCCGCAGCCAGCCGGTGCCGTCCGCGGCCGGCCCGATCTCGCAGGCGGGGTGCGCCGGCAGGGCGTCGAGACGGTGCGCGTCGGCGGGCACCGTGCGCGCGGGGCGTTCCATGTGTGCGCGCACGGCGAGCAGGTAATCCGCCACGGAGACGGCCCGGTCCCGGATGACGGTGGGCGACTCGGACTGCGGCGCGGACATTCTTCGCAGGTTATCCGATGTCCGCAGCCGCGACGGGGCGGCGCGGGAGGCACCGGCACCGCTATGGTTTCGATGCTCGAAGGGGGACGACGTGTCGCAGGGTGATTGGCAAGACTGGAGCGCCGCCGGGCAGCCCCAGCCGTACCCCTATCCATATCCGCAGCCGATGGGCTTCGATCCCGCCGATCCGCTGATCAGCAACGACTTCAACGGGTGGTGGGGGCGCGGCTTCCGGCTGGTCAAGGCGGCGTGGCGGCCGCTGGCGGTGATCCAGGCGATCGTCGCGGTGCCCGCCCTGATGCTGCTGCTGCCGGCCATGGTGATCTTCCAGGACCGGCAGCGGAAGGCCATGGCGAGCCTGGAGGCGGCGGTCGCCGCCGACACCCAGCCGGACTTCTCGCAGTTCTTCGCCGGGCTGCCGATCCTGCTGCCGGCCGCGGCGCTGGCCGGCCTGGTCTACGTGTTCGGGCAGCTCGCCAGCCAGCAAGTGGTGGTGTTCCTCGCCACCGGGCGCACCGGCGGCCTGGTGGGCCCGGCCTTCCTGGCGGCGATCAAACGCCTCCCGGCGGTGATCGGCTGGTATCTGCTGACGATCCCGGTGCTGATCGTGGCGCTCGTGCTGTGCTTCTTCCCGGTGATCTACGTGAGCGCGGTGCTCATGGTGCTGTCGGTGGTCGTCCTGCTGGAGCGCGGCAACGGCATCGGCCGCTGCTTCCAGCTCTTCCACGCGAAGCTCGGCGTCTCGGTGAGCCGCATCGCGACGATCATCGGCCTGAGCTTCGCGGGGGGCCTGGTCCTGACCCTGCTGACCACGATCGTCGACGTGACGATCGGCGGCAGCTACGGCACCCCGAACACCACGGCCACGGTGATCAACGCAGTGCTGCAGGGCGCGTACTACTTCGTGAGCTACCTGGTCCTGGCCCCGCTGCTGGTGACCGCGTACGCCGACATGCGCGCCCGCTACGAGCCCTTCACCACGGCGAGCCTCGTCACACCGGGCCCGTAGCGGTAGTCATACACAGACGGCCACGGAAAAACTCGATCCCATGAACGCATGGCGATCTCGCGAGCTCAGTGCAGAATGGCGTATCGGGCGGAGGCCCTCCGGCAGGATCTGTCGATAGGCCTCCACACGGTCACTGAAATCAACCAATCCATCCGGTACGCCGACACCAAGGCCGGGGCCTTGGCAGCCGTACAGGCGCTGGCGGTGACGGTTCTGGCCAACCGCAGCGCCGCTGGCACGGCGGACCTTGCGCCGGCACTGCTGTTCGCTTTGGGCTTGGTGCTGGTCATGGCCTCCGCGGCGTTGCTGGTGGCCGGGCAGTTTCCCCGCTTGTCGAACAAGACAGCCCCTGGCAGCCGCAATGCGTTCCCGGCTCTGGCGATGATGCCACCGCTGAGTGTTCAGACCGCACCATCTCTGGCCAGGCAGCACCAACAGGTGTGGCAGCAGGCGGCGGACTTGGCAAACATCGCTATGACGAAGTACCGCTGGCTGCACCGTGCGACCGTCGGAACCTTCCTCGCGCTGGCCACTGTCCTGCTCGGGCTCGGCATGACCGCCTGGTTCACTCAGCGATGACCTTCTTGAGTTCCGTCTCCGTCTCCGTCACTGTCTTGGTCTTCTCGTGCACTGCGGTGACTTTGGTGTGCATGGAGCCGATGTCAAACGCCGATTGCAGCCTGCTGATGGCGTACTCCCGCATCGGCTCTGCGTCCGCCTGGTTGATCAGGTGATTGCTGAGCAGATCCTGCAGGATCTGTCTTGCTCGGTCATATTCGTCCCGCTGGCCCGCGTGCAGCATGTCGACGACAGTCTTGATGTCGTCCGGGTGATCAAGCAGATGCAGCATGACGACGTTGTAGCCGCCCTCGGCGACCGCGGTCCGGTAGAAGCTGACTCGCTGGTTCTTGAGGGCTAGTTCGTGCCGAGCGGCCATCGCATCGAGCTGGTGGGCATGCTCGGCACGAGTCCGCTCGACCAGGCTTCGGTGCTCCTCCTGCCCGCGCTCCAATGCCCCTTGCAAGA
>NZ_QHHV01000203.1:0-8270 GCF_003947245.1 Actinoplanes sp. ATCC 53533
GAGGCTGAACGCGTCAGCGATCGGTTGGTACATGGTCAACTCCTAATGAGTTCTGGGAGTGAGCCATCCGGCAGACTCCCGGTGGGTAGGTAGCCGCCGGCTGGTGAGCACTAGTTGCTCCTGGACTTCGAGTCCTGAGCAAAGATCGTGCCCCGGCTGGTCGGTGTGGAGAGTTGATCGCTGATGGGATGTCGTGCCCGTCCGGTTGCGGTGTGAGCACTGCTTCATTAGGTCGCTGATAGTTCTCCTCCGGGCTACCGACGGTGATCGGCTTGAGAGGCGGGAGATGCGTTGCTGTTCGTAGGGGATGACTGGGCCGAGGACCACCACGACGTCGAGGTGATGGACGCATCCGGCCGCCGGCTGGCCAAGGCCCGACTGCCGGAGGGCATGGCGGGCATGACGCGGTTGCACGCGATGATCGGTCAGGCGCTCGGCGACGGCATCGCCGACGAGGACATCGCCGCGCGGGTGAAGATCGGTATCGAGACTGATCGGGGTCCGTGGGTGCGGGCGCTGGTCGCCGCGGGGTACACGGTGTATCCGGTGAACCCGTTGCAGGCGTCGCGTTACCGGGAACGCCTGGCGCTGTCGGGGGCCAAGAGTGACGCCGCCGACGCGCACATGCTGGCTGACATGGTGCGGACCGACTCCCACCAGCTACGCCCGATCGCCGGGGACAGCGCCGAGGCTGAGGCGGTCAAGGTCGTCACCCGGATGCACAAGACCCTGATCTGGGAACGCACGCGCGCCGTGCAGCGGTTGCGGCACGCGTTGCGGGAGTACTTCCCGGCCGCCCTGGAAGCGTTCGCCGACCTCGACGCCGCCGACGCCCTGGAACTGTTGGCCAAGGCCCCGGATCCGGCGAGCGCCGCGCGGTTGAGTATCAGCCAGATCAGCGCGGCCCTCAAACGGGCCCGCCGCCGTGACATCCCGGCCAAGGCCGCGCAGGTCCAGGCCGCGCTGCGTGCCGAGCAGCTCGGTCAGCCGGCCGTGGTCATCGCCGCGTACGCCGCGTCGGTGCGGGCCCTGGCCGCGTTGCTGGTCACTCTCAACGAGCAGGTCGAGGCATTGCAAGGGCAGGTGGAGGCCCATTTTGGCCGGCACCCGGACGCTGAGATCATCCTGTCCCAGCCCGGACTCGGTGTGATCCTCGGCGCCCGGGTGCTCGGCGAGTTCGGCGACGACCACGACCGCTACGCCTCGGCGAAGGCCCGGAAGAACTATGCCGCGACCAGCCCGATCACCCGCGCGTCCGGGAAGAAGAGGACCGTCGCCGCCCGGTTCGTGCACAACGACCGGCTCGTCGACGCCCTGATGACCCAGGCCTTCACGTCCCTGCGCAACTCCCCAGGCGCCCGGGCCTACTACGACCGGCAACGCGCCCGCGGCGCCAACCACAACGCCGCCCTGCGCCAACTCGCCAACCGACTCGTCGGCATCCTCCACGGCTGCCTCAAAACCAGCACCCCCTACAACGAGACCACCGCCTGGTCTCACCACCTCAACAACGCCGCTGCTTGACATACAAGCTCCTGGGATGTCTTTGCGCACGGGGCAGTGGCCAGCCGGTAGCGGAGACCGTCCAGCGGGTTCGTTGACCGGTGGACGTGTCCGCTGAGCTGTTGGACCTGCTAGGGATGGCCTGCCGGGCAGCTGGCGACCGCCTGGCAGGCGGGGGTAGATGCTCGGGGCTGGGGATGAGCGGAGATCGACGGCAGGCGGCGGATTGCGCCGGCTATCGGTGGCCTCCGCCAGCCGCGAGCGCCCGGTAGCTGTCGTACAGCTGGCAGGCGGTGTCGGCGACCACGGCGAGAAGTTGCTCGGCCGTCCGTTTGCCCAGGCCGGCGAGGTCGCGCGGGTGGATCTGTGTGGAGGTGAGGGTGATCGTGTCGGCGATCGTGACCAGGACGAGGAATCCGCCGTCGCGGTAGTCACCGACGGTGGTGGCCTCGATCCGCACGTGCGTCAGCGGACTCTGCAGTTGCAGCGCGCCGTGGTCGAGGCAGCGGATCACCAGTTCGGCGGTGTCGGAGCCGAGGCTGCGGCTGGTCGGGTTCAGAACCTCCAGCAGGCTCTGCAGTTCGGCGATGTCGTCGTGGTGGGCGACGTCGCTGGACACCTGCCCGGCGGCGAGCCGGTGGAAGAGCGCGGTGTCGAATGCGGCGACCCGTGGGGTGCAGCGTCGGTCACGCAGCCGTGGGCCGTGCCGGCTTGTGGCGGCCGGGTGGACCATGCCGGGGGTGTAGATCGCGTACGGCTGCCGGTGGTGCCGGGCGTGGTAGAGCGCGATGTCCGCCGCCCGGAAAGGCCGGTCTGCGGGGGCCGCCAGGGTGGGCCGGGCGGCGCCGATGACCGCCGACACCGGCACCGGCTCCGCCGCCTCGGGCACCGCCGTCGGCAGCGCGAGCGCTTGTGCGACGTCGTGCACCGCATCGAGCAGAGTCCGGTCGCTGCGGTCGGGCAGCAGCACGGCGAACTCGTCGCCGCCGAGCCGGCCCACCACCCCACCGATCCGGTCGGCGACTGCGGTGAGTTGCATGGCGACATGCCGCAGCAGCGCGTCGCCGGTATCGTGGCCGTAGCAGTCGTTGACCTGTTTGAATCGGGCCAGGTCCAGCATCAGCGTCGCCGGCCGGCGTCCTCGCTCGGTGAGGGCGGCGTAGGCCTGGTGCAGCCCGCGCCGGTTCGGCAGGCCGGTGAGTTCGTCGGTGGTCGCGGCGCGCTGCAGGATGGTGTTGCGGCGCAGCAACCGCAGCGTCAGGGCTGCGACGGCGCACGCCTGCAGCACCTCTAGCACCGCGAATGCGACCGAGCTGGCGAAAAGCATGAGAATGCCTCCAGAACGCAAAAAAGGCCCGCCTCTCGGCGGGCCCGCAACGGGTCGATCTGGTGTGGAGTGCTGCCGGGTTCGTCGGCGTCGGCGGACGCGGTCAGGTGTCCCCGGTTGGGTGCAGAGGGTGCTGGCGGTCCTCGCGGCTGATGTCGAGGCGGAAGGTGAACACCGCCTGTCGGGGGCTCGCCGCGGTGCCAGCGATCAGCCGGGCAAGGGCCAGCAATGTGGCACGTTGAAGAGCTGCGTTCGGACCAGGTGATCGGCGTGAGTCGTGCTGTCCGTCGCGCAGTGGGGCTGAAGGTGCAGGCCCGCAGGCATGGGTAGGCCTGGGCGACTGGCGGTGATAGGGGTTCACCGGGCGCAGGAGCGGGTCGGGCCTCGGGGTCACTCATCGTCGGTTTGCTTCTTGAGGCTGCGTATTCAGCGTTCGGTGAAGTCCATTTCCACGCCGTCACCGATTCCGATCGCTAGCGTGGCTGCGTCCTGCGGTCCTCGTCGTCACGCTGGTCTTCAATGTGGACGAACACGTCGTCGGGGCGGCCTCGGAGGCTGACGTCGATGCCGTGCACGCTCATGACGACCTGCTCCAGGGTGTCGTCTCCGGACATCGCGAATGCCCGCAGATCGAGCAGGTCGGTCAGGGCGCCAGCCGCGATCAGGGCGTCTGTGGTCTGCGATGGGCTGAGGGCGCCGGAGCGGGCACTGGCGGCGGCTTCGCGTAGCCCGGCGATGCGGGCGATGAAGCTTGCCTCGATGGTCATGATTGTCTCCTTGTGGCTGGTTGCGCAGGGTGCGGGTGCCGGGACGGTTCGGGGCACACGGCGAAGGCCACGCTCCGGGCGGTGCATGTACACCGGTTCCGTCGGGCATGGCCTGCCGGTCATCGCGAGACGCAGGCTGAGAGCGGAGCCTGAACCGCAGCCCGAAAGGCGTCCGGTTGGCACCGCACAGGTGGCTGACGGGCGGTCGGCGGTCACCAGTCCCAGGAGGGCAGCGCATCGACCGGGTCGGTGTCAGCGTCGAGCAGGACATACGCGGCGCCGTACCGATGCGCGTACTCCCACAGCTGCCATACCTCGTCGGGCACTGTGCCTGGGTGGTCGGCACGGTGCTCGGTGAGGTTCCCGGGAACCCTGAGCAGCCAGCCGTATCGGGTGCCGTAGGCGGTGACGCCGTCGTAGCCGTTCAGCTCAGCGCAGATCTGCTCCGGCAGGTGGCGCGTCGACAGGTCGAGCACGGCCATGACGGGTGGGCCGCCGGTCTTGGTGCTGAGCTGGGTCCGGGCCCGGTTGAGCCAATCATGCAGCGCGCGCTCGGTGCCGGCCACCTGGATGCCGTCCTCACCGTTGTCGGTGATGATCGAGTACGTGCCGTCTGGATCCGGCTCGTCGACGTCACTACTGACCTCGAAGGCCTCGGCGGCGTCCAGCACCTTGACCGGGTGCTGCGCCTTGACCGCCTCCAGCCTGATCAACATTGCTTTCTCCTTCGTTGGTTTGGGTGAACTGTTTCGTACAGCACCGCCGCGGTGAGGGCGCGCCCTGTGCCGGCGCCTGGCTCGTCCGGCGATGGGACGGCCTAAACGTGGAGAAGGGCAGCGGGTCCCGAGGCGCTCTGTGCGGGTGGGTTGGGCTCGGCGCGGCGGTGACGACGTCTGGCAGCAGGGGCCGCGTGGCTATGTGAGATGAAGGTGGATGGACAGGATGGAGTCGCAGTTGGTGGTGTGACCGTCGCTGAAGACAAGCTGACTGTCGTTGCGGCGGATGATCAACCCGTTGGTCTTCGACACGAGCGCGTGGCGGGGGATCTCGGAGAACACGGTGGCGTGCTGCCCGAACCGGGGGCTCCGGTCGGTGAAGAGGTCGTCGAGCAGGTGGGTCAGTTGCTGCTGGAATATCTCGGTGAGGTGCCGCCCGTCGTGGATCAGCGAGAGGGTGTCTGCGCCTGGCGCGGACTGGCTTGCAGGGAAGGGGGATAGATCGACCGTGGTGGTCTGCTTCTGGCCATGCCACTGGTCGGGGTTCTGGTTGAGTACCCGGACTATCGCTGTGGCGAGTTGTGAGGCAGTGGTGCCCGGCGGGACCGGCGACGAGGCGGCAGCTGCGATTGGCTCGACGGTGAGCAGGTCGGTGTGGGCGAGCACGCTGTTGAGTCCGATCCAGCCGGGGCCCGCCGAAACCGGCCACGGATCTGTCGCGCCGCCGTGATGCGGCCATCTGCCGGCGACCAGGCTGCTGTGGCGGTCATCGGACACGACCTCGGCGTAGAAACCCATGTCGCGCAGCCGGCTCATCGTGGCGGTGAGATCCACGGTGGCAGGCTGGAATCCGTGGTCGAACGCCACTCGGAATGCTGGCAGCAGATCGGGGTCGATCTGCTCGCCGAGTTCGCCTCGGCTCAGCTGCCGGCAGTACTCCCATAGGCCGGCGTCCGTGAACGGGGGCTGGTCGCTGCGTTTCAGCCACCCACCGTGGACGACGAGCTTGGTTTCGATTTCACGGCGGGTGGCCAGGTCGAGACTCATGGGACTCCTTCGCGGGGTGTGCAATGCGATCCGGGTGCCGTAGTCGACAAGCGGGCATCGTGTTCCGGGA
Source organism: Actinoplanes sp. ATCC 53533 (assembly GCF_003947245.1). Lineage (NCBI taxonomy): Bacteria > Bacillati > Actinomycetota > Actinomycetes > Micromonosporales > Micromonosporaceae > Actinoplanes > Actinoplanes sp. ATCC 53533. The sequence continues at coordinate 5,431 of NZ_QHHV01000203.1, forward strand.
GAACGGGGTAGCGCGGTTCGCGGAGCGGTTGCTGGCTGCTCAGGCGCGAGCGCAGGAATCGTCCGGCGTGCACGGCGAAGGTCACGCTGCGAGCAGCGCCCGCCTTTCGGCGGGCCCTGAAACGGGTCGAGCATTCGGGTGGCCGGTGCGTTCACGTCGTACCGGCGCCCGTGCCCGGACTTGGGCAGCAGCCGATCAGGTGTCGCTGCCGGTCGGCTCGGCCGGGACCGCCCGAGCAACGGCGAACTGCGCCCAGTGCTCGGTGGCCCACTCATGCCAGTTGTCTCGACCGGCGGCCATGGCCGCCTGCGCGGCGCGTTGCCACGCCGCGTAGCGGTACAACGCGTCCGGCCCGGACCAGTCGTCAGGCCCCGGACTGACTGTCAGGTAGGCGGCGGCCTCGTGGACGCTGCTGTCGTCGAACCAGTCGGTCGACCGCTGGGCCAGGTTGCACCGGGCGCGGGCCTCCACCTGTTCCCAGCTGTCAGCGCCGACGCCGCTGTAGGAGACCAGGCCGCCGGGGTCGACAACGCGTTCGGTCCACACCATCGTCTGGTCGCCGTCGGCCAGGTCGAGCGAGAGCACGGCGGTGAAGCCGCGGAATGACAAGACGGTCGGCGTCCGGTAGTGGGTGAGGAACTTCTGCAGGCCGTCGGCGAGGGCATCGGTGGCTGCCTTCTCGGAGGCGCCGTCGGCCCTCCACGGTCCGGCCTCGATCCTCCAGCGTTGGCGTCTCCCGGCCGGCCGGAAGACAGTGGCGCCGAGCCGGACCCGGACGGCGCAGTCGCGGACAATCTGATCCCCAGACATCGCTACCGCCCTTCCTGTCGGGCCTGTTGTGCAACCGGGTAGCGCGTTCGCACGATCGACCGGCGGGAGTCGGGCTCGTCGAGCGCGGCGACCGCGGCCGCCGCGCTCAGGTTGCCGCGATCGGCGGCCATGCGGACGGCTTCCAGCACCGTGGACGCGCTGGTGACCAGCTGGGCGGTCCGGTCGGCGATCAGTTGGTGACAGCCGGCCCAGGTACCGGTGGTGACCGATCCCGGCACGGCCAGGACCAACCAGCCGGCGTCGTGCGCCGCCCATGCCGCGCGCAAGGCTCGGCTCGTCGCGGAGACTTCGACCAGTACCGTCGCCGCGCCGAGGGTGCCGAGCAATGCGTCCCGGAAGGCCATCCGGGAGTTGGTCGGCGCGCGGCCCGGTGGGAAAGGGCTGATCAACGTACCGCGGTTGACCGCCCGATCGGCGAGTTTCCTCAGGGCCCGGCCTGCTGGTTGGTCCAGCCCGGCCGGAGACAGCAGTACGGGCGCTACGCCGGTGTCGAAGGCTGCCGCGGCCGCGGCGGCGTCGATGCCTGCTGACAGGCCGGTCGCGATCGTCAAGCCTTCTGCGGCAAGCGGGCCCGCCAACTCGGCGGCGACCTGTCTGCCGTCGTCCGTGCATGATATTCCGCCGGTGATCGTGACTGCCTTGCCCAGCAGTGCGGCGACGTCGGGGTCGCCGCGCACCCACAGGCAGGGCAACGCGTTGATGCCGGTCTGCGTCGGCCAGCCCTGGTCACCTCGGATCAGCAGGGTGATGCCGTGCTCTTCGGCGCGTTGACGCAGCGATCGGCCAAGCCGCCGAAGCTCGGCGGCGCGTGCTCCGGTACCGACGGCGCGCAACGTCCAGGCCCGATACGGTGCCTCGCCGGCAGGAGCCGGGCGGTACAGCGGTGGTACGTCGGTGGGACGAGCTGATCGCGGTCGGCCGACGTAGTACGACACGGCCGCCAACACGTCACGGAGATCATCATCGGCAGGCACAGGGGAACCCTCCGAACCTTGTAACAGGTTCCCGGCCAGGCGCCGTCGGGGGCCCCGCCGGGTGGGACGGCACGATCCGGCCCGCCCGGGCCCAGGCGGGCGCAAGCCCCCCGGCCTTCGGGTTCTACGCGCCGCTGCTTCGCCCCTCTGCAGGTTCTGTGCGCCGCAGGGCCGGGGGGCTTGCGCCTGCCACGGCCCGGGTGGGACCGTGACCGGCCCCAACCCGCGCGGGACCCGGCGCGGCAGGACCGGGCGTGTCAGGTCTCGCCAGGGCCGGAACAACGATTGCCCATACGTTCAGGACCGCCGACACCGTCGGTGGCGTCAAGTCGGTGCCGCCGGCGTGTCCTGTGACAGCGAATCGTCCTCACCCTGGGCGCCTTGACCTGGGGTGAGGAGTCTTGAGTGGCGAACTGGTCTCGGGTAAAGGCCGCCGCTGGCCCGGCAATCCGAGAGAACTCGCCAATGGATCTTGCTCAGGATCAGCTTGTCCGCCCGAGTCGGTCGGGACGGCCTGTTCCTGGTCAAGGGCGTGGGGTAGGTCGCCGACCTGCACGACGGGTCATGTATCGAGCAACCCGAATTGGCAGAAGCCCACGGTTGAGCAAGATTCAGTGGCAATAAGGAAGATCGCTTGTCACCGGACACGGCGGGTGCGTCCGACGGAGCGTGCGGGCGCCGCCGCCGCTGTCGTCTGCCAATTGACCTGAGGCACGAGATGCGGGCTGACCTGCGGTGCCTCAACTCCACTGGCAGCGGCCGGGTGCGCGTTCTGACAGTGGAGTTGAGGCAAAACCGCCGCGCTCCCGTGCCAGGCTCCCGCTGGTCACGAGCTTGGGCCCGTGCCGCCGAGCCCTGGTGCCTCAGATCCATCGGCAGTGCCTCGGTTCAACTGGCAGACGACAGCCGCGCTCCGCACGGTGGACGCGACACGATCAGGGGGTTGCATGGGACTAGGTGCTGTATGACTATTGGTGGATGGCTGAGATCGTGCTGCTGGGGATCAGTGAACTGAGGGTCAGATTCGGTGGTGTG
>NZ_QHHV01000204.1:0-9157 GCF_003947245.1 Actinoplanes sp. ATCC 53533
GGCGATGGCGTCGTGGATGCCGTCGTTGCGGTCGGCGGTGGCCACCATGATCAGCTGGAGGCGGAACAGCGGCATCCGGCAGATCGCCTGCAACTCGTGGAAGATGGCCCGGTCGAGGGCGTTCGCGAAGCTGGCTTCGGTGCTGATCAGCCAGTCGCCGCGGGTCTCCAGGTCGGCGCCGTACTGCGGGTCGTAGTTCATCGCGTGGAACAGGAAGGTCAGCAGGTCGTTGAGGTAGTCGTCGTGGCTGGCCCAGGTGGCGCGGTAGGGACCGTCGCCCTTCTGGCGCAGGAACGGCGGCTCGAGATTCTCCATCTCGCGGGACAGGGCGCGCTCGGTGAGGAAGCGCAGACCCGACCAGTACGGCTTCCGGCCGCCTTCGCCGACAGGAACCGCCGCATCCTTGGCGCCGAGGTTCTGCTCGATCAGGTTCGCACCCGCCTTGAGGTAGGAGGCGACCTTGGGCGAGTTGACCAGGGCGGCACGGGTCGACTCCCGGACACCTTTGACGCGAGTCACGATGCCGGAAAAGTCCTGACAATAGGGGAAGGGAAGATCCTTCTTGCCGTACGTCATGAGTCGATTGTTGCCCTACGCGAGGCCAATTCAAGTCCGCACGTGCGTAGTACTCGGAGTCTAGGCCTCGGGAATTCGGCGATAGTGCCGAATATGACTTTTAGTGAGCGTGTGATGACACAGAGAAATCAGATTTGGCTCAGGCGCCGCGTTCGCTGAAGGCCAGGCTGAGGATAGCGTGGGCGACCCAGATCGCCTGCGTCTTGTTGTCGTAGGGTCCGACCCGCAACTCGACCGCCTTCTCGGCGAACAGCGCGCGCACCGTCCAGGCGTTCGGATGGCGCTCATCCTCGCGGCTGTGGTTGACGATGACCTGGGTGGCGACCCGGACGTTCACCACGGACCACTTCTCGTCGCCCTTGGGCCAGGCCCGGAACCAGCCCGGGGCGACCGCGACCGCTTCCTTGCCGGCCTCGGACAGGGCCCATTGCAGTTCCTCGGGGATCGCGATGTCCGGTTGTGCGTGGGTCATCTCGCCGCCCTGGGGTTGCGTGCGCGAGAATCCAGGATAGCGGCAAATGCCCTGATTATGGTTTGTATCGCTACGAGAGCGGCACGCGGGCGATCGCCTTCTCCGTCAGGCTGCCCAGCCAGAGCGTGTCACTGTGCTGGCGGACGCCGGTCGCCATCACGTAGCGGCCCGCCGGTCCGTGCAGGACCCGCAGCACCGCTCCCTCGCCGTCGACCAGCGCGGCCATCGGGTACGGCAGTGGCTGGGGTTGCAGGCGCGTCGGCAGCACCGCGGCGACCCGCCGCAGCCACGGGTGCGGCAGCAGCCGCTCCGCGAGCGCGACCCGCGGGCTGGCCAGGGCGATCCAGTAGGTGCCGTCGCCGACCGGCGCCATGTTGTCCGGGTACGCGGGCAGGTCGCCGAGCACCCGCACGACGCCGTCCGGCAAGGACACCCGCACCAGGCGGTGCGCGACGGTCTCGCACAGCAGCAGCGCGTCCTCCCGCGGGGTGAGCGCCACGCCGTTGGGGAAGTGGAAGCCCTCGGCCACCACGTCGGTGCGGCCCGAAGCGGGGTCGAAGGCCAGCAGCCGGCCGTTGGGCCGGTGTTCCAGCAGGTCCCGGCGCCAGTGCGAGAGCGGGAAGCGGTCCGAGCTGTCGGTGAAGTAGACGACGCCGTCGCGGGTCACGGCCGCGTTGTTGCACAGCAGGATGCGCCGGCCGCCGGCCCGGTGGGTCAGATCGGTGACGGTGCCGTCGTCGGTCACCCGCAGCAGGCCCCGGTAGGCGTCGCACACCACGAGGCTGTCGTCGCGCGGGTCGATCTCGATGCCCAGCGGCCGGCCGCCGGTGTCGGCGATCAGGTCCGGAACGGCGCCGGTGTGCGCGTCGGCCGGCCAGCGCCAGATCTGCCCTTCGTGCGTACCGGAATAGATCTGTCCCTGCCCGCCGACCGCGACGTCCTCCGGGCCGTGGCCGGTGGGCACCGTCAGTAGTTCGACGTCGTCGAGCCGGGTGTCGGTGGGCGACCAGGCGCCGGTCAGCGGCGGCGGCGCGGTGGCCGGCAGCTTCGCGGGCCGGATCAGCCAGGGCGCGGGCGGGCGGGGAACGGTCATCGGGTCATCGTGACCCGCGCGGCGGCTTCCCGCCAGGGAAACCGAGTCCCGGAACATCTGCGCAATTTTCGGCGATCCCGAGGCGTAGTGCCGCGCCAAAGATTGGTCAAAGAGGGCCTGGCCTTGCAAAACACCGTCTCGACCTGGCATTGGATGGCCGCCAAGCTCCGAAACATGGCGGCAAACTTCCGGAAATAGGTTATTGACGTGCGTCGAAACCCGGCAGAACATTGGGCGAAACGACGGCCGTCGATCGCTGCAGAGCCCGCTCCCCGCCAGCTCCGAGAGGTGTGCCCATCATGATCAGCAAAACTTCCGGGCCGAGACCGGGATCCCGGTTACGGGGCGTCGTCCTCCTCGCGACCGCCGGCCTGCTCGCCGCGGCCTCGATGACCTTCCTGGAGACCACCGCACAGGCCGGCACCGCGCGGCTGAGCGCGGACTGCGCCAGCGGCTACGTCGGCCTGACCTTCGACGACGGGCCCAACCCGGGCAACACGAACAACCTGCTCTCCGCGCTGCGCACCGCCGGGGTGCGCGCCACCCTGTTCAACACGGGGCAGAACGCCGCGAACAACGCCGCGCTGGTGGCCGCGGAGGCGAACGCCGGCATGTGGATCGGCAACCACAGCTACACCCACCCGCACATGCTCACCCTCAGCGCGGCCCAGATGTCCTCGGAGCTGTCGCGGACCCAGAGCGCCATCCAGAACGCCGGCGGCGGCACGCCGAAACTGTTCCGGCCGCCGTACGGCGAAACCAACGCCACGCTGCAGTCGGCCGCCTCCGCGCTCGGCCTGCGCACACTGACCTGGGACGTGGACTCGCAGGACTGGAACGGCGCGAGCACCGCGCAGATCGTGCAGGCGGCGAGCCGGCTGACCAACGGCCAGACCATCCTCATGCACGACCAGTACGCGACCACGATCGCCGCGATCCCGCAGATCGTGACCGGGCTGCGCAACCGCGGCCTGTGCGCCGGGATGATCTCCCCGACCACCGGCCGGGCGGTCGCCCCCGACGGCACGGGCACCCCGACGACGCCGCCTGCCGGTGGCTCCTGCACAGCGACCTACGCCGAGGGCCAGAAGTGGAGTGACCGGTTCAACGGCCAGGTGAGCGTCACCGGCACGAACACCTGGACCGTCACCGCCACCTTCCGCGCCCCGCAGAAGGTGATCGCCACCTGGAACGCCACGGTGACCTGGGACGGCAGCGGCACGGTGATGACGGCACGACCCAACGGCGCCGGCAACACGTTCGGCTTCACCGTCCAGCACGGCGGTGACTGGACCTGGCCATCCCTCGCCTGCCGCGCGGCATGACGCTGCCGCGAGCCGGCAGCTCTGCTTCCCGATAGGAAGCGGGTAGCAGAGCTGCGGCGGGTTGCCCGCTCTGCTTCCCGATAGGAAGCGGGTAGCAGAGCTGCGGCGGGTTGCCCGCTCTGCTTCCCGATAGGAAGCGGGAAGCAGAGCTGCGGCGGCCCGGCACGACGGAACGGCCCTCAGTGCGGGGCGCGGCGACCCACCCATCGCCGCGCCCCGCCGCCGTTCGTGGTCAACGGCGGGCCGATCCTGACCGAACGGTGGGTTTCCTGATGATCATTGCCGCTTATGCTCACGCGGCTTTGTCGTTCACGGGGAGGAACACCATCACCATGCACCGCGCCCTGCACCGCCTGCTGACCGGATCGGCGGCTGCCCTGATGGCAGCCGCGGCGGTGGCCGTACCCGGGACGCCCGCGCTTGCCGCGGATCCCGCCGTGCGCTTGTATTTCCCTGACATCTCGGTGGTCGCACCGGCCCCGAAGGTCAGCCCGCTGTACGCCTGGATCACCGTGCCGGACAAGGCGGGCGACGTGCCGGCGCCGATCGGCAAGATGACGGTGCGGGTGGACACCGCCGACGTCGCGGACATCGTGACCGTGACGAGCGTCGGCGACTTCGAGAACGGCGAGGAGCAGTCCTGCGCCACCAGCGGCGCCGTGATCACCTGCACGTTCACCGGCCCGTCCGAGCTTGAGCCCGGCATCAACCTGGTGCCCCTGGTCGCGTTGCAGGTGGCCGCGAAGGCCGGCGTCGCACAGGACGCCGACGGCAAGCTCGAGTTCAGCGTCCGGCTCGACGACGCCCCCGCGGTCACCACCTCCTCGACGGTCACCATCGGCGAGGGCGTCGACCTGGCCGCGGTCCTCGGCACCCCCCGTACGGTGGCGCCCGGCGCGAACGTCGACGCCGCCCCGCGGGTCTCCAACGCCGGCACGAAGCCGGTCAAGAGCGTGGTGCTGATCCTGGTGGGCCTGGACCCGAGCCTGTCCAAGGACAGCTTCAGCAACTGCCGGTACGGCTTCCTGACCCTCTGCACCTTCGACGACGAGCTGGCCACCGGCACGACCTACGAACTGTCGGCGCCGATGCGGCTGAAGATCCCGGCCGATGCCGCCGCCGGCAGCAGTGCGGAGGTGTTCAGTTCCTGGCACACCCCGTCCGACTTCAAGGAACTGATCGGCATCGTGTCCGAACTGAACGATGAGGTGTTCGGCCCCAAGGGCACCGGGGCGCCCGTCCGGTTGCGGCCGGTGCCGGCATCGGGTGCCGCGAAGCGGGCGGCGGCGAACCAGGTCGACACCAAGCCCGAGAACAACGCCCTGATCAGCGAGTTCGTCGTCGGTGGCAGCCGCCGGCCGGACATGGCCGCGGTCGGCGCCACCATCACCGGCGACGTGGGCGACAAGGTGCGCACCCGGGTCGGCTTCACCAACAACGGCCCGGGCACGCTCTACCACTCGACCTTCACCAACACCGACCCCGGCACGCACATCCGCGTACCGGCCGGCGTGAAGGCGGTGGGTGTCGACGAGCGCTGCTTCCCGCTGAGCTCCGACGAGGAATTCGAGCCCGAGGACTCCGCCGAGGACCTCACCGGGGCGTCGGAGTACCTGTGCCTGCTGACGGGCGGAACGACGAAGCCGAAGGCCTCGGCCCTGTTCGACTTCACCTTCCAGGTGCGCGAGAAGCCGTCCGCGGCGGCCGGCCGGGTCACCATCAACGAGAACGCCTTCGTCGACGAAGACCCGATCGACCGCGACGGCGGCAACGACACGGCGAAGATCGCGGTCGAGCTCTCCGGCGGTTCCGGCGGCGGCCTCGCGGTGACCGGCGCGAACGCCGGCCTGCTCGGCGCGGGCGGCGCGGTGCTGCTGCTCGCCGGGGCGATCGGCCTGCTGCTGGTCCGCCGGCGCCGGGTGCGGTTCACCGCCTGACAGCCACGAAGGGCCACTGCTTCACCGGTGTCCGGTGAAGTAGTGGCCCTTCGCCAGGTCGCCGAAGATTCCTCGCGGCCCGCAGCGGCACTACGGGCCGGTCGCGGGCACGTCTTCCGGCCAGCCCTCGACGAACGACCAGTCGCCGGCGGGCGGTCTCCGGTAGAGGTGCAGGCTCCCGTCCACATTCCGCGCGAACAGGTGCAGTATTCGCCCGATGCCCCAGCTGAGGCGGACCCGGTCGTACGCGCTGGACTCCGATCCCCGGATCGCCGTCCAGGCGGTCCAGGCTCCGGAGCTCTCCCGCTGGCGCTGCCAGAGACCGCCGTTCCCGGCGCCGGGCGCCACGACGGTGACGCCGGGATACAACAACTCCCGTACGGCGGCCGGCGTGCCCAGCAGGACCCCCGCGGCGCTGACGTCGTGCCATGCCGTCCACGACTCCGGGTCGCTCGTGATCGCCTGCCAGCAGTGGTACATCGACCCGCCGGAGGTGACGAGGAGCCCGAGCTGGTAGTCGACGTCGTGGTAGATGACCGGTCGCCCGGGCGTCCCGTTGCCGGGCACCGGCCCGGAGTCACCGATGGGCTCCCACTCGGAGAACATGTCGTCGGGAGCGGGCTGCCAGCAATGCCAGATGGTGACGGTGCCCATGCCGGGAACCAGCGCGAACACCTCCAGCGGACCGTCGATGTTGAGCGCCGCCGTCACGGCGGTGGGTCCGCCCTCGTCCCAGACGAGCGGCCGGCTCAGCTCCGCCCATTCGGACCAGTCGACGCCCGACAGCTCCCGGCGCTGCCAGATTCCCCAGGCTCGCCCGTCGTCCTTGCCGACCAGCACCGTGCGGGTTCGGTTCTTCGTCACGTACACGCTCAGCGAGTGCAGATGTCCCGGCCGGCCGGGCGGGGTGTCCAGAGACGTCCAGGCGGACCACGGCCCACCGGGTGCCATCTCCGAGGCGTGCAGAACCGTGCCGGTCACGGCGTCCTTGACCACGGCGGCCAGTCGCCCGTCGGCTGCCGTATCGACGTTCACCTCGTCGAACGGCCCGACGGTGTCGCCCAGCGCTTCCCAGCCGGTCCACGAGCCGCCCGGACTGATCTCCGCGCGGCGCCACACGGTGGCAGGCGACCCCACGACCGCCAGGAGCTCCAGGCGGCCGGCGGCGCCCTGGGCGGCGTCGAAGTCCCGCACGTCGGCCATCTTCCGGTCCTCTCCCCACCGCCGAGTCCCTCAGCGATCAGTCAAGGACTTCAGTCAAGGACTGCCGCAGACCGGCCTCAAGCGGTTTGTCGCCCAACCGACCCGGGCACCGCCCAACCGACCCGGGCGCCCGGGTTGGCCAGGACGCCCGGTCGGCCAGGAGGCCCGGCAGGCGTGCTCAGACCCGGCCGCCGGAGGGGTCGCCGGACAACCGCTGGGCGATCGCGATCGGGAGGACCGAGGCGATCACCAGGATCGTGGCCACCACGTTGACGATCGGGGCCTGGTTCGGGCGGAACAGGTTGTCCAGGATCCAGATCGGCAGAGTCGTGGTGCTCTGGCTCGCGGTGAAGCGGGTCACGATGATCTCGTCGAAGCTCAGCGCGAACGCCAGCAGCCCGCCGGCCAGCAGCGCCGTGCGCAGCAGCGGGAACGTGACGCGCCAGAAGGTGGTGAAGCCGTCGGCGCCCAGGTCCATCGACGCTTCCTCCAGGTCGCCGCCGAGGCGGCGCAGCCGGGCGATCACGTTGTTGAAGACCACCACGACGCAGAACGTCGCGTGCGCCACCACCAGCGTGAACAGCGACAGCGGCACGCCGAGCACCGTACGGAAGGCGTTGTTCAGCGCGATGCCGGTGACGATGCCCGGCAGCGCGATCGGCAGGATCACCAGCAGCGAGACCGCCTCCCGGCCGAAGAACCGGTACCGCTGCAGGGAGAGCGCCGCCAGCGTGCCCAGCACCAGCGCCACCGCGGTCGACAACAGGCCCACGACCACGGAGGTACGCAGGGCGTCCAGCGCGCCGGCGTTGTGGGCGGCGCGCGACCACCACTCGCCGGTGAAGCCGGCCGGCGGCCAGCCGAACGACCGGTCGCTGTTGAACGAGTTGATCACCACGACGACCAGCGGCACGTAGACCACCGCCAGCACGATCGCGGTGATGACGCGCAACGCGATGCGCATGCCTCGGGTCAGGTACATCAGAGATTCTCCAGGGCGCCGGCCCGCCGGGACAGGAACAGGTAGACGATCATGACCACCACCGGGACCAGGCCGACCGCGGCGGCCAGCGGCTGGTTGCCGGCCGCGCCGATGTTGTCGTAGACCAGGTTGCCGAGGAACTGCTTGGTGCCGCCGACGATCTCCACGGCCACGTAGTCGCCGAGCGACAACGAGAAGGTGAAGATCGACCCGGCGACGATCGCGGGGAACACCAGGGGCAGCACCACCGTCCGGATCGTGCGCCCCGGCCGGGCGCCCAGGTCGCCGGCGGCCTCCAGCAGGGAGTCCGGCAGGCGCTCCAGGCCCGCGAAGATCGGCAGGACCATGTAAGGCAGCCACAGGTACGCCAGCGTGCACACGGTGGCCGTCAGGCCGTACCCGGGCGAGCCGATCCCGAACGGCGCGCCGGCCCAGTCGATGAGCCCGCCCCCGCCGAACATGCTGCGCCACGCGTACGCCTTCACCAGGTACGACGCCCACAGCGGCAGCAGGATGCCGGCGACCAGCAGCGGCTGCCAGCGGCGGCCGGCGACCTTGGCCATGAAGAACGCCACCGGCAGCGCCAGCACCGCGTCGATCACCGTGACCAGGGCCGCCACCCCGATGGTGCGGATCGTGACCGAGCGGTACACCGAGTCGGTCAGCACCGTCCGGATGTTGTCCAGGGTCCACACCCGCTCGATCGCCCCGGTGAACGTGTTCGTGCTCCACAGCGCGGTCACCAGCAACGCCGCCAGCGCCCCGAGATAGGCGAGCCCGAGCCAGAGCAGCGGCGCCGACAGCAGCAGGGCCAGCCGGGTGCGCGGCGACCGGGTGAGCCGGGCCGACAACCGGCGCCGGCGGGTGTCCTGGAGCGTCACCGCCGGCTATCCCTTGATCTCGGTCCAGGCCCGGGTCCAGGCCGCATAGTCGGTGCAGGTGACGTCGGTGCGCCCGTCGAGGCACTGCGGGATCGGCGTGCTCCAATACCAGATCTTCTCCGCGTACGCGGCGTCTCCGGCGTGGTAGGTCTCGCAGAAGTTCTTGTCCTTGGTCAGCGCGCACGCCTTCTGGTTGGCCGGCGCCTCGCCGAAGTATTCGGCGACCTGTGCGTTGGCCGTCGGGCCGACGATCCAGTTCAGCCACTGGTACGCGCAGTTGGGGTGCGCGCTCTTCGCGGCGACCATCCACGTGTCGGACCAGCCGGTCGAGCCCTCGGCCGGCAGCACCGCCTTGACCGGCGCCTTCTCGGCGGTGGCCGTGTTGACGATGACCTGCCAGGTGGTGCCGATGACCGAGTTGCCGCTCTTGAAGGACTGCACCTCCTTGAGGTAGTCCGACCAGTACTCGCTGACGTGCGGCTTCTGCGCCTTGAGCAGCTCGACCGCGGCGGCCAGTTGCTTGTCGTCCAGCGCGTACGGGTTCTTGATGCCCAGTTCCGGCCTGGTGTTCATCAGGAACAGCGCGGCGTCGGCGATGTAGATGGGCGAGTCGTACGCGGTGACCTTGCCGGCGTACTTGGCCGCGTCGGTGAACACCGCGGCCCAGGAGGTCGGCGCCGGGTTGACC
>NZ_QHHV01000205.1:0-16716 GCF_003947245.1 Actinoplanes sp. ATCC 53533
CCGTACGAGGCGGCCAGCCGCAGCCGCATCACGGCCTCCTCGTGGTCGACCATGAAGAACGCGCCGAGCTGCGCGTCCACCAGCGGCGTCACCTCGGTCATGATCATGCGGCAGACCTCGCCGAGGTCGCGCTGACCCTGCAGCAGGCCGCCGATGCGGGCCAGGTTGGAGTCCAGCCAGCCCTGTTCGGCGTTCGCCTTGGTGGTCTCCCGCAGCGTCACGATCATCTGGTTGATGTTGTCCTTGAGCTCGGCGACCTCGCCCTGCGCCTCGACCGCCACGCTCTGGGTCAGGTCGCCGCGGGTCACCGACGTGGACACCTCGGCGATGGCCCGCAGCTGGGTGGTCAGCGTGGAGGCGAGCTGGTTGACGTTGTCGGTGAGGTCGCGCCACGTACCGGAGACGCCCTTGACCTCGGCCTGACCGCCCAGCTTGCCCTCGATGCCGACCTCCCGGCCGACCCGGGTGACCTCGTTGGCGAACGAGGAGAGCTGGTCGACCATCGTGTTGACGGTGTCCTTGAGCTCGAGGATCTCGCCGCGCGCGTCGACCGTGATCTTCTGCGACAGGTCGCCCTTGGCCACCGCCGTGGTGACCGAGGCGATGTTGCGGACCTGGGCGGTCAGGTTCGAGGCCATGTAGTTCACGTTGTCGGTCAGGTCGCGCCAGGTGCCGGCCACCCCACGCACCTGCGCCTGACCACCGAGCTTGCCCTCCGAGCCCACCTCACGGGCCACCCGGGTCACCTCGTCGGCGAACGAGGACAGCTGGTCGACCATCGTGTTGACGGTCGATTTCAGCTCCAGGATCTCGCCCCGGGCGTCGACCGTGATCTTCTGCCCGAGGTCGCCCTTCGCCACCGCCGTGGTCACCGAGGCGATGTTGCGGACCTGGCTGGTCAGGTTCGAGGCCATGTAGTTCACGTTGTCGGTCAGGTCGCGCCACGTACCGGAGACGCCCTTGACCTCGGCCTGACCGCCCAGCTTGCCCTCCGAACCCACCTCGCGGGCCACCCGCGTCACCTCGTCGGCGAACGACGACAGCTGGTCCACCATCGTGTTCATGGTGTTCTTCAGCTCGGCGATCTCGCCGCGGGCGTCAACCGTGATCTTCTGCGACAGGTCGCCCTTGGCGACAGCGGTGGAGACCTGGGAGATGTTGCGGACCTGGTCGGTGAGGTTGGCGGCGAGCTGGTTGACGTTCTCGGTGAGATCGCGCCACGTACCGGAGACGCCGCGGACCTGGGCCTGACCGCCCAGCCGGCCCTCGGTGCCGACCTCGCGGGCCACCCGGGTGACCTCGTCGGCGAACGACGACAGCTGGTCCACCATCGTGTTGACGGTGTCCTTCAGCTCCAGGATCTCGCCCTGCGCGGCCACCGTGATCTTCTGCGACAGGTCACCCTTGGCGACCGCGGTGGAGACCTGGGCGATGTTGCGGACCTGGCTGGTCAGGTTCGACGCCATCGAGTTCACCGAGTCGGTGAGGTCCTTCCAGGTGCCGGCGACATTCGGTACGTCCGCCTGGCCGCCCAGCTTGCCCTCGGTCCCGACCTCGCGGGCCACCCGGGTCACCTGCTCGGCGAAGAGCCGCAGGGTGTCGGTCACGCCGTTCATGGTGTCGGCCAGCTCGGCCACCTCGCCGCGCGCCGAAACGGTGATCTTCTGCGACAGGTCGCCGCGGGCCATCGCGGTCGCCACCTGGGAGATCGAGCGCACCTGGTGGGTCAGGTTCGACGCCATCGTGTTGACCGAGTCGGTCAGGTCCTTCCAGGTGCCGGCCACGCCGCGCACGTCGGCCTGACCGCCGAGCTCGCCCTGGGTGCCGACCTCGCGGGCCACCCGGGTCACCTCGTCGGCGAAGGACGACAGCTGGTCCACCATCGTGTTCACGACCCGGCCGATGCGCAGGAATTCACCCCGCAGGGGTCGCCCGTCCATCTCGAGTGCCATGTGCTGCGACAGATCACCGTCGGCTACGGCCACGATCACCCGGGAGATCTCGGTGGTCGGGCGGCCGAGATCATCGATCAGCGAGTTCACCGAACGGGCGCTGTCGGCCCAGGCGCCGTCGAGGCCCTCCTCGTCCAGGCGCTCGGTCAGCCGGCCGTCCCGGCCGACGATCCGGCTGATCCGGCGCACCTCCAGGTTTTGCCGCTCCTGCAGCGAGACGACCTCGTTGAAAGCGTCCGCGACCTCGCCGGCGACACCGCTGCGGCGCGGTAGCCGCACCTTGAGATCGCCACGGCTGACCCGGCGTAGGGCTTCCGCGAGCTCGACGAGCACGTCGGCCTCGTCGGGCACGCCGACATTGACCTGTTTGGTCGCAGTCATGCTGTCCTCACTCGCTGTGCAACGGTCGGGGGCGATCCATCATCCCTCGCCGGAGCGGCCCGGCGCGAGGTGTGGCTTTGTACATCGCCCGTCGGCGGGAGAGGATGCAGGCGTGTCGGTAGAGGCAGGACGTCTTGCGGCAATTCTCGTGCGCCGGGTCCGGCTGCCCAACGACCGGCGTACGCCCGCCGCGGCGCGCGCCCTGGTCCGCTCGGTGCTGGCCGAGGCGGGGCTGGATTCGCTGGTCAACGAGGCCCTGCTGCTGACCACCGAGCTGTCCACCAACGCCGTCGTGCACGCCGGCACCGAGTTGGACATCGACGTCGAGGCCGACCCGGCCGGCCTGACCGTGACGGTGACCGACTTCGCCCCCGGGCCCGTCGAGCAGCTGGCCGTCGGCCCGCGCAACGAGCAGCCGGACATCGGCGAGGTCGCGGAACGGGGTCGCGGGCTGCTGCTCGTGGACCACTTCGCGAGCCGCTGGGGCACCGTACACGAGGGCACCGGCAAGGGCGTGTGGTTCCGGCTCGAGCACAAGGGGCCGGCCGACGACGGCAGCCCGGCCGCCGGCAAGGAGGTCGCTCCGACCGTCGGCGAGCTGACCACGCTGCTGCAGATCAGCCCCGAGCGGCAGACCGACGAGAGCATGGCCGAGTTCGCCACCGAGCTGCTCTCCCGGCTCTCCCGGCTCACCGGCGCGACCGGCGCGGTGGTCCGGCTGGACCGGGGGGACGGCGGCGGCCGGCAGCTGCTGGCCCGGCACGGACGGGCGCCGCGCGACGACGCCGACACGATCCGGGTACGGCTAGCCGTGCAGCGGCCGTACTCGGGTGAGCTGGAGCTGGACGCGTCCCCGGCCGGGTATGCCCAGCCGTTGGCCACGATCGTCGCCGAGCGCTTCTCCCTGCACCTGGAGAACGACCGGTTGCGCCGCACGGACCTGCGCCGGCAGACCTGGCTGACGTTCCTCGCCGAGGCCAGCGAGCTGCTCGCCCAGTCCCTCGACGTCAACCTGACGATGGCGCTGATCCCGCAGCTCGTGGTGCCCCGGCTGGGCCAGTGGTGCGCGGTGCACACCACTGACGCGTGGGGCCGGTTGCAGCTCGCCGCCGCCACCCACGCCGACGAGGCCGCCGTGCCGCAACTGCACTCGACACTCGCCGAGACGGGCCCGGACACGATACTGGCCCGGCTCGAAGAGGCGTCCCGGCTGGGCCAGCAGGTCATGTTCGGCACGCCGCCGGAGGGTTTCGCGGTGCCGCTGGTCGCCCGCGGCCAGCGGCTGGGCACCCTCGCGGTCGGCCGGCACCTGCGGCACCGGCACGACGGCGACGAGGTGGCGGTCCTGGAGGACGTGGCCCGCCGCGCGGCGCTGGCGATCGACAACGCCCGGATCCACGAGGAACGCCGCCAGGTCGCCCGGACCCTGCAGGCCTCACTGCTGCCGCCGGCGCTGCCGCACGTCACGGGCATCGGCTTCGCAGCCGAGTACGTGCCGACCGGCTCGGAGGTCGGCGGCGACTTCTACGACGTCGTCCCGGCCGGCGACGACAGCTGGATCGTCGTCGTGGGCGACGTGTCCGGCAAGGGCGTGCAGGCCGCGACGGTGACCGGCCTGGTCCGCGACGTGATCCGGATCCTGGTCGACGACCGCAAGCCGATGACGGAGATCCTCTGCCGGGTCAACCGCACCCTGGTCCAGCGCGGCGGCGGACGCTACTGCACGCTGGCCATGGCCTCGGTGGCCCGCGCCGGCAACGACCTGGAGGTCTGCCTACACCTGGCGGGCCACGACCGGTCGGTGCTGGTCCGCGCGGACGGCAAGACATCCTTCGTCGGCGAGGGCGGCACGGCACTAGGCCTGCTGGAGACGATCACCTCACCGGACGTGGCCGTACTGCTGCACCCGGGCGACTCCCTGATCTTCTACACCGACGGTGTGACGGAACGGCGCCGCGGCCGCGAACTGTTCGGCACGGCCCGGCTGCGCGACGCGGCGGCCCCACTGGCGGGCTACTCAGCGGACGTGATGGCGGCACGGCTGCGCTCAACGACGATCAACTTCTCGGTCGAGGAACCACGCGACGACATCGCGATCCTCGTCCTGCGCAACGACGCGCCCACTACCCGCCTATGAATGGGTGTTTTGCCGGGCGTCGGCAGGAGTTTCACGCCGCATCCTGCGGCGGAGCACCCCTGGCGATGGCTAAGAAGCCCCGAAGCCGGGGCTCCCGCCTTACCGACTGCTGATTTTTGTCGTACCCCTTTGGCAAGGTGAGTTCCGTGCCGAAGACACAGTTCTACACCGCAACCAGCATCGACGGCTTCATCGCCGATGCGGACAATTCGCTCGACTGGCTGTTCGAGGCCGACCAGGGCGGCGAACACGAAGCAGCCAATCCGTTCGCCACCTTCTTCGCCGACGTGGGCGCCTTCGCGATGGGCGCCACCACCTACGAGTGGGTCCAGGAGCACGACGCGCTCCAGGAAAAGCCGGTGAAGTGGGCCGACTACTACGGCGACACCCCGGCCTGGGTGTTCAGCCACCGAAGCCTGCCGGTGATCCCGGAGGCCAACTTGACCTTCGTGCAGGGTGACGTCCGCCCGGTGCACGCGGCGATGCTCGAGGCCGCCAAGGGCAAGAACGTCTGGGTGGTCGGCGGGGGCGAGCTGGCCGGGGCGTTCGCGGACGCCGGTCTGCTCGACGAACTGATCCTGGGCGTGGCGCCGGTGACGCTGGGTGCGGGTGCGCCGCTCCTGCCCCGCCGGCTGACCTCGCAGCGACTCAAGCTGACCGGGATGGAGCAGAGGGGCGGGTTCGCCTATCTGACATACCAGGTGGGTCCCCCGGCCTGACCCGTCCGCCGGCGCCTGCCGGGTTGGCCCACCAGGCGCGGGTTGGCCCGCCGTGCGTGGGTTGGCCCGCCAGGCGCGGGGTTGGTCCGCCGCGCGGTTGGTCCGCCGTGCGCGGGTTGGTCCGCCGTGCGCGTGTTAGCCCGCCGCGCGGTTGGTCCGCCAGGCGCGGGGTTGGCCCGCCGCGCGGTTGGTTCGCCAGGCGCGGGGTTGGCCCGCCGCGTTGTTGGTCCGCCGGACGCGGGGTTGGGCCGCCAGGCGCGGGTTGGGCCGCCAGGCGCGGGTTGGGCCGCCAGGCGCGGGTTGGCTCGCCAGGCGGTTCGCACGGCCGGCCTCGTGCAGTCGGCCGCCTCGCGTGGTTGGCAGGCCGTCGCTGCTGTGCCGTCGGCGCTCGGTGGGCACTGCCACGCGCGGCCCGGCGGTGCGCTGGGTCGCGTGCGTGCCGGAATTGGACTTTTTGTCGGCTAAGCCGTGGCATCGTGTTGGATGTGGCAAAGACGCAGTACTACACCGCGACCAGCATCGACGGCTACACCGCCGACCTGGACAATTCGCTCGACTGGCTGTTCGAGGTCGACGAGGGCACGGACAACCCGTTCGGCGCGTTCTTCTCCGGCGTGGGCGCCTTCGCGATGGGCGCCGCCACCTACGAATGGGTGCTGAAGAACGACAACGTGCTCGAAGAGCCGGAGAACTGGCACGAGATGTACGGCGACGTGCCGTGCTGGGTCTTCACCCACCGCGAACTGCCCCTGGTGCCGGACGCCAACGTCTTCATGGTCAGCGGCGACGTGCGACGGGTACACGAGGCGATGCTGGTGGCCGCCCAGGGCCGCAACGTCTGGCTGGCCGGCGGCGGCGACCTGGTCGGCGAGTTCGCGGACGCCGGGCTGCTCGACGAGATCATCCTGGGCGTGGCGCCGACCGTGCTGGGCTCGGGCACGCCCCTGCTGCCCCGCCGGCTGACCTCGCAGCAGTTGGCGCTGACCCATGTCGCCCAGATGGGCCAGTTCGCCTACCTGACCTATGCGGTCGGCTCCCTGGCCAGGCTGGGCCGCCACCTGGCGGCGGACGCGCTGTCCCGCGAGCCCGCCCACCGCTGACGCGGATCCGCCAACCAGCCGCCCAGACGCCAAGCGCCAAGCGCCAAGCGCCAAGCGCCAAGCGCCAAGCGCCCGGTGAATTGTTCGCCGTCGCGGAACAGTGCGAGTGACCACCAAGGGGGCATCCGATCCCCGTGAAATCGGTGTCCAGGAATGCCTCTCGGTCCATGTCGTGGCCGGCGAGGTGCCAGCATCGGCAAGATCATCGGGCTCCTTGATATCGGGTGTCGCCGCGCTCATCCCGGTGGCCCGCGCTCGGTGGACCTTGGTGCGCGCGGGCGCCGAGGGCGGAGGCCGGGGTGGATGCCGATCAGGCAGCTCTCACCGCAGCGGCCAGATGACGGTCAACAGCCGGCCGTTCACCGAGCGTTGCGGAATCGGGCCCCAGTGGCGCGAGTCCCGGGAGTCCGCACGGTGGTCGCCCAGCACGTAGAGATCCCCGGCAGGGACGGTGACCGGCCCACCGCAGTCGATCGTGCGGGAAATCTGCGGATCTCCCGGCAGATACCGCTCGTTGAGAGCCGTGCCGTCGCGATACACCTGGCCGTCGCGGCATTCGATGGTGTCGCCCGGGAGCCCGACGACCCGCTTGATCGTGTGATCGTCGGGGGCGTCGGGGATCGGGAACTCGATGATGTCGCCGCGGGCGAAACCCGTCATCCGGAAGCCCACCTTGTCCAGCAGGAACCGGCCGGCGACAGGCACGGTCGGCGCCATGGCGGTGCTTGACATGTATCGGCCCGTCAGCGCGAACTGGTTGATCACCAGTGTGGCCGGCAGGCTCAGGACCGCGGTGGCCACGACCGCGCGTTGGATCCGCACCGCCCTGGGCAGATCGCTGACCCGCGCCCGGCGCTCGTGCCACACCGCGCGCAGCCCGCCCGCCGCCCAGCGCAGCGCCTCCCACCGGCCGCTCGTCCGGTCGAGCTCGGCCAGCACCGCCTCGCCCCAGGGGCCGCCCCGCTCGCGGCGCCCACGCACCGCCGCGACCAGAATCGCCCGCGCCGCGCGCCGCATCAGGCCTCCCTCGGGGTGAACGCGGTGGCGCCGCGCGTCTTCCGGGCCGCCGCGGCCAGGCGATCCCGGGCAAGGGCCATGCCGTCGGCGGTGAGGCGGTATATGTGCCGCGGCGGCCGGCCCGGCTCGTCGGATGGTTCCCAGTCCGTGTCGAGCAGGCGCTGCGCGGCCAGGCGCATGAGAATCGGGTAGAGCGTGCCGGAGGCGAGCCCGGTCTCCCCGCTCAGGTCGTAGCCGTACCGCCAGCGGGCCGGGTCGCCCAGGAGGGCCGCGAACAGCCGAAGTGTCTGCGGCGAGGAGTGCGAGGTTCTTGGCATGCCCGAAAGTCTACATAACTCGACTTACGAGCGCAGGAGGGCTCAGAAGAGGTCTCGGCGGCTGGCCATGGCCACCGTCGTGCTGATCGGCGGCGGGGCCGCGACCACCACGCAGCGACCGCCGCGGGCCAGGAGCACCCCGCGCACCGCGTCCAGGATGCCTTCGATCCGTTCCGGCGGCAGCGTGCCCGGCAGCACGGCGTGCACCGTGCCCATCCCGGCCGACCCCCGCACCGGAACCGCCATCCCCGCGGCGTCGCGCAAGGCATACACAGCCGCGTGCAGATCCGTGATCGGCACCGCGAGGCGCAGCGCCACGTCGGCCCGCCCGAACGGATATCGGCCCCACCAGCGCGGCGCCGTCGGGGAGATCGTGGCCGTGTCGCCCAGCACCGTCGCCAGCTGCCTGGCCCGTGCGGTCACGTCGGCCTGGGCACCCTCCACCAGCACCGCCAGCGCGCCCGCCGGCTGGATCGCCGCCCGGCCGCCGCCAGGGATCGGCAGGTCGACCTCGATCGCGCTCGGCTTCACCAGCTGGGCCAGCGTCGCCGCGACCAGGTCGTGCACCTGCAGCGGGGTCGAGACCGGCAGGGTCACCCAGCGTCGCGCCGCCGGCAGCGGCTGGAGGCGCAGGCTCGCCGAGACGATCACGCCGGTCACCTCGGCGATGCCCGGGTTGCCGTTCTCGCCGTCGGACTCGGCCTGACCGCCGGCGCTGTCCACGTAACTGATCCGGTCGACCTGGGCGGCCGGGCTGCCGTACCGGTGGCGCAGCGGGCCCGACTCGTTGACCGCGAGCATCCCCCCGATCGTCGCGGCCGGTGAGGGCGGGTCGACCGCCAGGCGCTGGCCGCGCAGGGCCAGGGCGGCCTGCACCGCGCGGACCGGGGTGCCCGTGCCGACCTGCGCCGTGAACTCCTCCGGGCGGTGCTCCCAGATGCCGTCCAGGCGAACCGTGTCCAGCAGCAGGTCGAGGCCGCGCGGCGGCGTGCCCCAGTCGATTTTGGAACCCCTGCCGCGCGGGACGACTGCGAGGCCGCGCTCCGCGGCGAGGCTCAGTGTGTCCATCACCGCGCGGGGCGTCGGCGGCGCCGCGACGAAGCTGGCCAGGTGGCCGGCGACCAGGTCGGCCGCGCCCGCCTGGCGGGCGAAGTCGGGGCCGCAGATGTCGACCAGCGCGCGCAGCAGCGGCTCACGCCCGGGAAGCGCGGTAACCATCAGCCCTCCCCGAAGATCGCTCGGCTTGAAGATCGTCCATTCTGGCCTATCGTACACATGTTCGAATGACGAGGGGAGAGGTACGTGTGGCCACGACCGGGCGCGACGGCCCGGTAACGTGGTTCAGCGTGACCACCGACATGCCCACGACCCCGCCCGCGGTTCGTCAGGTGCCCGCCGAGCGCACCTTCCACGGCGACACCGTCACGGATGAGTTCTCCTGGCTCGCCGAAAAGGAAAACCCGGACACGATCGCCTACCTCGAGGCGGAGAACGCCTGGACCAAGGCGGCGACGGCGCACCTCACCGACCTGCAGGACACGGTCTTCAACGAGATCAAGGGCCGCACCCAGGAGACCGATCTGTCGGTGCCGAGCCGCAAGGGCGGCTACTGGTACTACACCCGCACGGTCGAGGGCAAGCAATACGGCATCCAGTGCCGCGTCGCGACCACGCCCGGCGTGAGCGACCCGCCCGCCACCGGTGACGGCGCCCCGCTGCCCGGCGAGGAGGTGCTGCTCGACGGCAACGAGCTCGCCGAGGGCCGGAAGTTCTTCGCGCTCGGCACCTTCGACGTGAGCCCGGCCGGCGACCGCCTGGCCTATTCCGTCGACTTCGACGGCGACGAGCGCTTCATCCTCAAGGTCAAGGACCTGCGCACCGGCGAGGTGCTGAGCGACGAGGTGCCCGACGCGTTCTACGGCAGCGCCTGGTCGGCCGACGGCTCGACGCTGTTCTACATCACCGTCGACGAGGCCTGGCGGCCCAACAAGGTCTGGCGGCACATCGTCGGGCAGCCCGCCACCGACGACGTCGTCGTCTACGAGGAGGCGGACGAGCGCTTCTGGGTCGGCGTCGAGCTCACCCGCAGCGAGAAGTTCCTCGTCATCGACGCCAACAGCAAGGTCACCAGCGAGGTCCGGGTCATCGACGCGCGGACGCCGACGGCCGAGCCCGCCCTGATCCGCGAGCGGGTCCAGGGCGTCGAGTACGCCATCGAGCACCACGGTCACCGCTTCCTGATCCTGCACAACGCCGACGCCGAGGATTTCGCCCTGGCGTACACCTCGGTGGACAACCCGGGCGACTGGGTCGAGCTGATCCCGCACGAGCCCGGCACCCGGCTGGAGTCGGTCGACGCGTTCCAGCGGCACCTCGTCATCTCGCAGCGACGCGACGGGCTCACCGGCCTGCGGGTGCTCGCCGACGGCAGCACGGACAGCTACGACATGGCGTTCCCGGAGCCGATCTACAGTGTCGGCCTCGCGGGCAACCCCGAATACGAGACCAACGTCGTGCGGATCAGCTACACCTCGATGGTCACGCCGGACTCGGTCTACGACGTGGATCTGATCACCCGCTCGATGGTGCTGCGCAAGCGGAAGCCGGTGCTGGGCGGGTACGACCAGGCGGACTACGAGCAGTTCCGGGAGTGGGCCGTCGCCGACGACGGCACCCGGGTGCCGATCTCCGTCGTGGCCCGCAAGGGCACGCCGCGCAACGGCACCGCGCCGCTGGTGCTGTACGGCTACGGCTCGTACGAGATCAGCATGGACCCGTACTTCTCCGTAGCCCGCCTGTCGCTGCTGGACCGCGGCGTCGTCTTCGCCATCGCGCACGTCCGCGGCGGCGGCGAGATGGGCCGGCGCTGGTACGAGCAGGGCAAGATGCTGACGAAGAAGAACACGTTCACCGACTTCGTGGCGTGCGCCCGGGCGGTGGTGGCGGCGTCGTGGACCAAGCCGGAGCGGCTGGTGGCGCGCGGCGGCTCGGCGGGCGGCCTGCTCATGGGCGCGGTGGCGAACCTCGCGCCGGAGGCCTTCGCGGGCATCGTCGCGCAGGTGCCCTTTGTGGACCCGCTGACGTCCATTCTGGACCCGTCGCTGCCGCTGACGGTGACGGAGTGGGAGGAGTGGGGCAACCCGCTCGAGAACGCCGACGTGTACGCCTACATGAAGTCCTACAGCCCGTACGAGAACGTCGCCAAGCAGGCATACCCGAAGATCCTCGCGGTGACCAGCCTCAACGACACCCGGGTGCTCTATTCCGAGCCGGCCAAGTGGATCGCGCGGCTGCGCTCGGTGGCGCCCGACGGCGCGTACCTGCTGAAGACCGAGATGGGCGCCGGGCACGGCGGTCCCAGCGGCCGTTACGACTCGTGGAAGGAAGAGGCGTTCGTGACCGCCTGGACCCTGGACACGGTGGGCCTGGCCTGACGGCGGTGGCCCGGCCGGCGAGGCCGGGCCACCACTCAGGCGATTCGGAGCTCGTCCAGGTCGGTGCTGCTCCGCAGCAGCACCAGGCCCACACCGACGACCAGCAGCATGACCGCGAGGGCGCCGCCGCCGAGCAGAAGCAGATCAACCAGGGGTACGGGCACAGCCTTCGTCACCTCGGGATGCTGCACCCAGCTCGGCGACCCTTCGAAGCACTCCGCTTCGGTGCCCGAGCAGCTCGCGCCGCCGCCGCTGGTGGCCTCGGTGGCCACCGCTCGCAGCAGGCCAACACCCACGGTGAGGGCGACGAGGACGGCGGGCACCAGCGGCGCCAGCGTCTGCCAGGCGATCGATGAGCCCAGGACCCGGCGCGGCACCCCGGCGGCGACCAGCCCGGCGTAGGTCCGGCGCCGGGAGACGATGCTCTCGGCGAGGGCGACCATGATCCCGGCCGCCGCGACGAGCGCGCCCGCGGCGACGGCGATCCGCACCAGATCCACCGAGTTCAGATAGAAGTTGTCGAGCTCGGGGTCGCCGATGGCGTCGCCCTGCGCGGCCCACGCCTCGTTCCTCGCGGCGAGCTCGGTCTGCATGTAAGCCCGGTAGCCCAGCACCCCGGCGCCCACGACCAGCGTGGCCAGCAGCGCCGCCAGAGTTCGGCTGCCGTTCCACGGGTCCGCCATCAGCTGCCGTCCGGCCAGCAGCGTCGCGGGCCGGCGACCGAAGCGGTGCAGCAGGTAACCCGCGGTGTAGGCGATCCAGCCCGTACCGACGATGACGCCGACCGCCGCCAGCAGGACGGCCACGAAGGCGACGGCGATCATCAGGTCACCGCCGATCCAGCGCGCGAGCAACTTGCCGAGCGGCCGGATGAGCAGGGGCGCGAACACCCCGACCAGGATGAGGACTCCGGGCCAGAGGCGCGGTGACCGCCTTCGGACCCGGCGGACCACCCCGAGCGGCGTGATGATCACCCGCCGCAGCAGGACGGCACCGATCAGCGCGGCGAGCACCGGCACCAGCACCAGCACGCCGGTGACGGCGAGCGCGGACGGCAACACGTCGGTGGGCAGCGGCCGCGTACCGTCGGCGCCGCGCCGGTCCAACAGGACCCGGAGCAGCAGGAACGCGCCGGTGCCGACGATCGAGCCGAGCAGGGCGGCGACCGCCGTCTCGGTGGCGGCGACCAGGACAGCCTGGCCCGGGGTCGCGCCGGCCAGCCGCATGGCGGCGAGCCGGCGGTCCCGCGCCGGGCTGCCGAAGCGGATGCTCTGGCCGGCCAGGAAGAGCACCGGTACGGCCAGCAGCAGCAGGGTGAGCACCACCCCGGGCCGCAGTCCCGGCTCCCTGATGAGGGCGCTGCTGTATTCCTCGTTCCAGCTGTCGGAGCCGTCGTCCGAGGTGCCCAGCTCGGGCACCGCCGCCACCGCTGCCGCCGCCAGCAGCACCACGGCGGCCAACGCCGAGCTGACCGCGGTGAAGGTCATCCTGAACTTGTCGGTACGACCCCCGGCCACCGCCAGCTGGGCCAGCGTCCCCGCCTTCATGAGCTGATTTCCAGGCCCAGACCGCTGCGGTCGACGACGCCGTCCCGCAGGGCGATCTCGCGGTCCGCATACGCGGCGACCCGCGCGTCGTGGGTCACCAGCACGACGGACGTGCCCTGCTCGCGAGCGATGTGCACGATCTCGGCGAGCACCTGCTCCCCGGTCAGCACGTCCAGCGCTCCGGTCGGCTCGTCGGCGAAGAGCACCTTGGGCTCGGTGACCAGCGCCCGGGCCACCGCACAGCGCTGCTGCTGCCCGCCGGACATCCGGCCGGGCAGCTGGTCGGCGAGGTCTCCCACGCCGAACCTGCCGAGCCAGAGGGTTGCCGCCTTCCGTGCTTCTCGCCGCCCCGAACCGGCGAGAAGCAACGGAAGGGCGACGTTCTCGGCGGCTGTCAGCTCGGGCACCAACTGGCCGAACTGAAACAGCACGCCGAACTCGGAGCGCCGGAGCTTGGACCGGTTCGCCTCGCTCCAGAGGCCGAGATCCTGGTCGCGATACCGCACCTCACCGGCGTCGACCCGGAGAATCCCGGCCAGGCAGTGCAGCAGGGTGGACTTCCCGCAACCGCTCGGACCGGTGACAGCGACGATCTCGCCCGCGCCGATCTCGAGGTCGATGCCACGCAGCGCCGGCGTGGGCCCGTAGGAGCGCTGCAAGCCGATTCCCTGGAGCAAGGCGGTCATGCGGTCACCTCTCGGTGCAGATCGGCGACGCGGAGCAGCGTGGCCTGCAACCAGCGCAGATCCGCATCGAGGTGGGCGATGGCGTAATCGGCGGCGACGACGTCACCGGCGGTCGAGTCCCGGGTCGTCTTCACCACGGTCAGCTCGCGCATCCGGGTCGTGTGGGCCGTGCGCTGGGCGACGAGGTAGTCGGTCGCCGCGGTGACACCGCTGGCGAGCAGGCTGACGACCACCTTCGCGAAGAGGATGCTGTTCACGTACGGCGCCGGCGGCTCGACGGCGGCGAGCCACTCGCCGAGCTTCTCGCGCCCGGCGTCGGTGATGGCGTACGTGGTGCGGTCGGGCCCACCGTCGCGGTCCTGCCCGGTCTGCTCGACGAGCCCGTCCCGTTCCAGCCGGCCGAGCGTCGCGTAGACCTGACCGAAGGCGAGCGGCTTCGCCTGCGGCAGGCGTTCGTCGTGGGCTCGCTTGAGGTCGTAGCCGTGCTTCGGCCCGGTGGAGAGCAACCCCAGCATCAGGTGGGACGTCGACATGGCGCAACTATTCACTGAGTGAATAGCCGATGTCAAGCCATCTGCCTCACCTTGGGTGAGAATACGATTACTAAGAGGTGCGGCGCAGCGCGACGACCGCGATGTCGTCGGCCTGCTCCCCCGCGCCGGCGAGACGCACCAGGAGCCGCTGGCAGAACGCGTCCAGGCTGGGCTCCACCTGGGCCGCGCAGGTCGCCAGCGCGTTCAGGCCCACGTCGATGTCCGCGTCCCGGCGCTCGATCAGGCCGTCGGTGTAGAGCACCAGCGTGCCGCCGCGGGGCAGCACGAACTCCAGATCGGCCGGCCGGGGCGCGGTGATGCCCAGCAGCGGCCCGCGCGGCGCCAGGAACCGCGCCTTGCCGTCCACGTGCAGCAGCGGCGGCAGATGACCCGCGCTGGCCAGGCGTATGCGACCCGTGTCCGGCTCCAGCGTCAGCAGGCACAGCGTCGCCGACTCGGCCGGCAACACCGTACGCATGAAGCGGTTGACCAGCTCCAGCACCGCGCCCGGCGGATGCCCCTCCACCGCGTACGCGCGGACGGCGTGCCGCACCTCGGCCATCACCGTCGCCGCGTGCAGCGAGTGGCCGGCCACGTCGCCGATCGCCACCAGCAGCCGGCCGTCCAGCATGGTGAGCTCGTAGAAGTCGCCGCCCACCTCGGTCTGCGCGCCGGCCGGCTCGTAGCGGACCGCGAGCTCCACCCCGGCCACGTCGGGCAGCCGCGACTGCAGCAGGCTGCGCTGCAGGGTGACGGCGATCCGGTGTTCCTCGTCGTATGAGCGCTGCGCCTCCACCGCGGCCGCCACCGCCTGCGCGAGCTGGCGCAGCACCGGCGAGCCCGGGCTCTGCGTGCCGGCCGGAACGGCCACGTAGACGGGCGTCCGGTCGCCCCGCAGCCGGGCCGACGCCACCGCCACCGAATCGCCCTCCGGCCAGGGGGCGGCGCCGCTCCAGGCGGCCGGGTCGTCCGTGCGCAGGGTCGACCCGACGGCGATCTCGTGGTGCTCGACCGGCCACGGCTGCACCACCGCGGGCGAGCCGTTCGTGACCGCGGCCAGCCCGTCGCCGTCGGACGTCTCGGCGAGGACCACGGCCGGGCCGCCGAAGATCTCGTGGGCCCCGTCGGCCGCCGCCTGCAGCAGGCCCGGCAGGGTGGAGGCCGAGTTGATCGCCAGCGTGGTCTCGGCGAGCCGGACCATCCGGGCGGCCAGCGACTCGGCCCGCTGCCGGGCCCGGTAATAGCGCAGGACGGCCTGCGACGTGGCGATCAGCTCATCCGGCTCGATCGGCTCGACCAGGTACGCGTCCGCGCCCCGGTTCAGCCCCTGGGTCCGGTCGACCACGTCCACCGCGTGCGCCGACACGTGGATGACCGGCAGGATGCCGTACTCGGGATCGGTTTTGATCCGCTCGCAGACCTCGAAGCCGTTCATGTCGGGCAGCTTGACGTCGAGCACGACCAGGTCGACGTCGACCTCGGTGAGTCGTCGCAGGGCCTCCCCGCCGGTCTCCGCCTCGATCACCGTGAAGCCGGCCCGCGACAGCCAGCTCACCAGCAGATAGCGCTTGGTGGCGCTGTCGTCGACGACCAGCACCGTCGCGGGGGTCATGGCTGGACCTTCTTTGCCATGCCCTCGCGGCCCTCGCCTGCGAGGCCGCGGCCCGGTGCGGCTGAATGCCGCTCGGCGCGGCCGGTCATGGCGACACCGGCAGTGAGACCGTGAAACTGCTGCCCACCCCGGGCTCGGAGGCGACCCGCAGCGCACCGCCGAGGATGCCGACCAGCCGGCGCGCATACGGCAGCCCCAGCCCGGTGCCCCGGCCGCTGAGCGCGTGGCTGCCGGGCACCTGGTAGAACTCCTCGAAGATGCGTTCCTGCAGCTCGTGCGGGATGCCGGCGCCGGTGTCCGCGACGGTGAACTCGACCTCGTCCCCGACGGCGGCGACCGCCAGCCGGACCGAGCCCTCGGCGGTGAACTTGAGCGCGTTGGTGAGCAGGTTGCGCAGCACCTGGGCGAGCAGCACCTCGTCGGAGCGCAGCCGGGCGACCACCGGCTCCTCCACGACGAAGTCGACCTCGGGCCGGGTGGCGAGCGGGCGCAGGGTGCCGCGGAGCTGGCCGAAGACGGCCTTGAGGTCGACGGCCGTCCAGTTTGGCTCCAGCCGGCCGGCCTCCGCCTTGGCCAGGTCCAGCAGGTCGTTGACCAGGGACAGCAGGTCGGCGGCGGAGCCACGGATCAGCTCGACCTGGCGGTCCTGCTCGGCGGTGAGCGGATCGGACGAATCGTCGCTGAGCAGCCGGCCCAGGCCGATGATCGCGGTCACCGGCGCTCGCAGCTCATGGCTGACGTTGGCCAGGAACCGGCTCTTCGCCTCGCTGGCCGCGCGCAGTTGCACGGACTTCTCGTCCAGCTCGTTGTAGAGGGCCACGACGCCGCGGTTGGTCTCCTCCAGCTCGTCGGAGAGCTGGTGATAGAGCGCCATCACGCCGCGGTTGGTCTCCTCCAGCTCGGCGTTGAGCCGGGCCAGGTCGTCGCGCTGGGCCCGTACCTCGTCCAGGGTCGTGATGAGCTGCTGATTTTGCACCGCCAGCTCGTCGAGCGGGGTTCCGGGCACGTGGCCGGCGAGTTCGGCACGGATGTCGTCCATACGGTCGGGACTCAGGACCGGCGCGCTCGGCGGGAGTCGACGTGACATCCGCACGACAGTTCCGATCTCCCCATCCCTTACCTCCATCGAGTCCACCAGGCGTCCGACCTGTACCAACTGGGCGGCGAGCTGGACTGCGTCCCTTGGCCCCGGATGCTCCAGCTTCACCGTCAGTGCTGGTACCCCATCGCGGGCCGCGGCGAACACCACCTCGGTGTCGCGTCCCGCGGCGACCATCAACC
>NZ_QHHV01000206.1:0-20433 GCF_003947245.1 Actinoplanes sp. ATCC 53533
AAGCAGAGCGGCAGCCCGCTTCCTATCGGGAAGCAGAGCGGCAGCCCGCTTCCCATGGGGAAGCAGAGCGGCAGCCCGCTTCCCATGGGGAAGCAGAGCGGCAGCCTGCTTCCGGGAGGGAAGCAGAGCGGCAGCCCGCTTCCGGGAGGGCAGCAGAGCGGCAGCCCGTTTCCGGGAGGGAAGCAGAGCAAGGCACCGTTTCCGGGAGGGAAGCAGAGCAAAGGATCCCGGCAGAGCACACTCAGGGAGGCACCGGAATGAGCACCACCCTCACCCCGGTCCTACAGGCGAAGGGCCTGACCAAACGCTACGGACGCGTCACCGCCATCGAAAGCGGCGACCTGGAGCTCTACCCCGGTGAGATCCTCGCCGTCATCGGCGACAACGGCGCCGGCAAATCCAGCCTCATCAAAGCCCTCTCCGGCGCCGTCATCCCCGACAGCGGCGAGATCTACCTCGACGGCCAACCCGCCCACTTCCGCACCCCGATGGACGCCCGAGCCGCCGGCATCGAAACCGTCTACCAAACCCTGGCGATCTCCCCCGGGCTCGACATCGCCGACAACCTGTTCCTCGGCCGTGAGGAACGCAAACCCGGCATCCTCGGCACAGTGTTCCGGATGCTCGACAAAAACCACATGCGCACCGAAGCCCGCCGCCACATGAACGAACTCGGCGTCGCCACCCTGCAAGACATCGGCCAAACCGTCGAATCACTATCCGGCGGGCAACGCCAAGCCGTCGCCGTCGCCCGCTCCGCCGCCTTCGGCAGCAAAGTCGTCATCCTCGACGAACCCACCGCCGCGCTCGGCGTCAAGGAAGGCAACCGGGTCCTACAACTCATCCGCGACGTCCGCGACCGCGGCCTACCCGTCATCCTGATCAGCCACAACATGCCCCACGTCTTCGAAGTCGCCGACCGCATCCACATCCAACGCCTCGGCCGACGCGCCACCGTCATCACCCCGAAAAGCCACACCATGAGCGAAGCCGTCGCCATCATGACCGGCGCCGCCGAACCACCACCACACACCGCTTGAGAGCTCCCCGGAACGACGAGACGCCGTACAGCCCGGGGGCTGTACGGCGTCTCGCTTTCCGGGGACGGCTGTTCGGGTCAGCCGCCGTGTCGCAGCGGCACCGTGGACGGCTTGCCCACGGTGACCGGGGCGATGGTGATCTTGTCGATGTCCGGGGCGTAGGCGGTCGGGTTGCCGAACACCAGCGCGCCGCCCGCGGTGGTCAGCGTCACCGGGATGGTCCGCTCCAGGAAGCTGTTCCAGACGTAGGTGTGCCGGAAGTACCCGTGCGCGGTGCCCCCGCCGGTCTCGGTGACCTCCAGCCGGCGGTCGATGACCTGCGGGTTGTAGTCGTGCCGGCCGCTGAGCTCGGCGTTGGCGAAGCTGACCGCGATGTTGTAGGCGCCCGGCTTGTCGAAGCCGGGACCGCGCGGCACCTCGAAGGTGTTGGCGGCGCCGTTGCCGACGTAGCCGAGCCCCTTGAGGCCGGACGCGTTGCTGCCCGAACTGTCGGCGTACGTGTTGATCACGACGGCGCCCTTGCGGACCGCGTTCTCCGCCTCGATCGTGACGGCGGCGGTGTCCGCGGCGGCGGCCCGGGTGGCGGTCAGCTGCTTGAGCAGGATGCCCTTCTTCGAGCGGATCTCCACCTCGTTGATGCCCTGGCTCAGGTGCACGCGGACGGTGGAGCGCCAGGAACCCAGCCGGGGCGCGGACACCTTGGCCACCGAGCGGCCGTTGACCGTCAGGTCGACCTCGGTCCCGCAGAGGTTGCCGTAGTCGAGGCTCAGGTCGTAGTAGCCGGTCTCCCAGGCCTGCACGTACGCGTCGGCCCGCTGCTTCGCACCCTGGATGACCGCGTATCCGCGGGCCAGCGGGACGGAGTAGGTGACGTGCGCGCCACCCACGTACCGCAGGGTGGAGGCCGGGTACACCGTGGGCTCACCGTCGGTGACGTCGGTGAGCAGGAACTTGTCCAGGGTGATGTCGGAGTTCGGCAGCGTGGTGGTGCCGTCCAGGCTGGACCGCAGGGAGAGCGTGTGCTGCCCCGCGGTGAGCGGGATGGTCAGCTCGGCGCTGCCCCGGTACTGCCACTTCTGGTACGAGGTGAGCGCCAGGTCGGCGGTGTACTGCACGATCGCCGGGTTGGCGCCGTCGATGAACAGGGCGTGCCGGCCGGGTACGCCCGGCGTGCCGCCGATGACCTGGAAGCGGTACTTGCCGGTGCGGGGCACGGTGACCGTCCACTCGGCCTTGGAGGTGGGCCGGTTGAACGAGCCGACGTCGTTGCTGCCCGAGGCCAGGAACTTCCAGCCGCCGCCGCTCTGCGGGTCCTGCTGGTAGACGGTGGCGGCGGTCAGGGCGGTCTGCTCGGCCTCGACGCTGGTCGCCCACACCCCGTTGGCCACGAGCTTGCGGTCCTGCTCGGGCGTGATGAGGACCTGGTACGCGGCGTACCGGTCATAGGTCGGCACGTCGAGCTTGAGCGCGCCCCGGTTCAGGGCGACGCCGTCGAGCACCTTGACGACGCGCGGCGTACCGGAGACGCCCTCGGCACCCGAGAGGGTGACCTCGCGGACCTCGACGTCGACCCGCTTGCCGAAGATCTTGCGGTCCAGGTTGGCCAGGTTCAGCGAGACCGGCTTGCTGCCGCCGCCGTACAGGACGGTGGCGCGCTTGTTCTTGGCGTCGATCGCGCCGATGCCCTGCAGGGTGTCGACGGTGTTGAGCGCCGGCGGGGTGACCGCGACGGTCTGGCTGCCCTCCAGGTCGCCGTACCACTTGTACATCCACCAGCCGGCGTTGGCGGCGTTGGCGCGGGCGCTGTTGTCGTTGAAGTTGCCGGCGTAGTTCCAGTACGCGGTCTGCCCGTCGACCTTCAGGTCCTCCATGATGGACAGCCACTGGATCAGCTGGCCCGGCGTGCCCATGTCGCGCAGCATCCCGAACTCGGTGATGTTGATGTGGATCGGCTTGATCCCCAGGTCCTTCTCCAACTGCCGGTATTCGGCGTAGTGGGAGCGGAACGTGCGCAGGTTGTCGATGCCCAGCTCGTGCCAGATGAACACGTCGGGCAGCACGTTGTTGGCCTTGGCGTAGCGCATGATGTCGGCGGAGCGGGCCGCGCGCCAGCCGGTGTCGCCGGGGCCGCCGATCCGGGCGTGGCCGAGGCCGTGCCGGGCGTAGACCTCCTGGATCTTGGAGTACGTGGCGCTCCAGTCGGCCAGGAACTCGGCCTGCTGGGTGCCCCAGTTCGCGTACCAGTTGCCGCCGTCGGGCTCGTTGAACGGGATGAACACGTAGTCCTTGGGCCGGGCCGAGGAAGTGGCCACGGCCTCGGTCACGAACTCGACGACCTCGAGGTAGTCCCACACCCCGTTCGGCGTGCTGGTGTACGTCCCGTCGGCCTGGTTGTAGGTGCGGGTGTCGCCGGGGCGGCGGCCGCCGTTGTACGACCAGTCCGGGTAGTAGTCCTGGACGTAGATGTACATGTCCTTGCCGTGCTTGTCGAAGAACCCGTCCTCGACCTTCAGCGAGTCGCCGCTGGGGTGCTGGGTGCCGTGCGGCGCCTTCTGCGAGGTGTTGGTGATGTGCGCGCCGTTGATCAGCGCCTGGGTGGGTGCGCCTTCGTCACCGAAGCCGTAGAGCGTGCCCGTCGCACCACCCCGGAACGCGCCGGTGGTCCGGCCGAAGTCGACGCTCAGCGCGTCGGCGGGCTCGTCGGCGGCACTTGCGGGGGACATCGACTGGGCGCCGACGACTAGCGTGGCGACGGCCAGCGCCGCCACCAGTCTCGCGACTGTGTTCATGCTGTTCTCCTTGGCCGGCGAGGTCGCACGGAGATCCGCGAGGCCTGGTGCGGGAGCGTGGCCTCATGCGATCCGTCCGCCGCGGATGATCGATCACTCGCGGCGTGGAGCGAGTGTGACCGGTCACATCGACTGCCGATAGAGTCTGTTGCGATTTCGTTACCAACTAGTTTCCGGCGCTGGGCGATTTACGGCGAAGGGCGTGGGTGACAGTCACGCTGCCGCCCACGCCCCGCGCCGTACCCGTACCGTTGCTCAGCCGGTGGTCACCGGCAGCGACCACACGTCGGCGATCGACGGATCGTAGTTCCGCCCCTCGGCGTCCTCCTGGAACCGGACGCGCACGGCCCCGTCCGTGGTCAGATCGGCCCGGTCCACCAGGATCTGGTAGCTGACGGTGCCCTCCCCGCCGGCGGTGCGCTGGTAGGAGCGGGGGTGCACGAGGACGCCGTCGACGAGGACGTCGTAGTCCTTGGTCTGCGCCTGGTTGTAGGTCTCGACGGCGCGGAGCACGAACGGCTGCCCGGGCATGACCGCGAGGTCGAACTCGAAGTAGCCGCCGGCCACCCCCTGCTGGGTGTACCGCCGGGTCCGGCCGGCCTCGGTGTTGGTGCCCGAGGTGGCCGAGGCCTTCAGCTGATGCGCCTGCTCCGAGGCGCCGTCGCCCAGGTCGGCGTGGTCGACGGCACCCGCCGGCGGCACCGCGAGGACGACCCGCACGGCGGCGGTGGCCTGCTCCGCCGCGCTGGCCCCGAGGGCCGCCGTCACTGTGGCGGCGCCCTCGGTGACGGTCATCGGCGCGGTCACCGGCAGGGCGACCGTGCGCTCCTGCCCGGCCGCCAGGTCGTACTGCTGTGCCGGCCCGGTGGACCACCCGTCCGGCGCGGTGACGGTGAGGCTGCCCTGCGCCCGGATCGTCGAGCGGTTGCGCAGCACCACGCTGACGCTGCTGGTGCCGCCCGGGACCACCGCATCCGGGCCGGCCGTGACCCCGGCGATCTCGACCGCGGGTACGACCGTGATCGCGGCCCCGATCGGCAGGGTGGCGGTGCCGGTCTGCCGCCGGTAGCTGACGGTGCCGGACAGTTCGACGGTGCCAGCCTTCTGACCCGCGCCGATGCGTACGTCGAAGAGAGCCGTCACCGTGCCGCCCGGCCGGACCGACGTCGCCGGAGCCGGACCCGCCGGCACCGAGGTCCAGCCCGCCGGAGCCGGCAGGCCGATGCGCACCTCGGTGAGCGGCGTCTTGCCCTTGTTCTGCAGTTTCGCCTCGACCCGGACGACATCGCCGGGGGCGAGATCCCCCACCGGTACGGTCACCGAGGCGACCGCGCCGACCAGCGCGGCCGACACCCGCGACAGGCGCGTGCGCACGTCGGTCAGCCCGGCGCGCAGTTCGGCGGCGGCCTGCTCGGTGAGGCGCTTCCGGGCCAGTTCGGTGCCGACCCAGCGATCGAGGTCGGCGGCCGCGGCCAGCGCGACGTGCACGGTGCTGGCGGTGGCCGCCGGGGACACCGTGCCGTAGCCGCGGTCCGCGGCCTCGGTCGAGCGCACCAGCGTCCGGGCCAGGACCGTGGCCACCGGCCACCAGCAGCGGTTCTGGTGACCGCTGCCGACCGGGCGGCGGTCGCCGGCCGCCAGCTTGTCGATCTTCTCGGCCAGTGCCGCGGCCGCGAGCGCGGACTCACCGAGGTCGCCGCGGACGGTGTCGACCGCGAACCGGTAGCTGCCCGCGCCCACGGTGAACACCGCGTTCGGCCCGGCCATCTTGACGAACCGGACGCCGTCGGCCTCGGCGGCGGGCTTGCCACCCTCGGTCACCGACCACCGGCTGGCCGCCGGGATCTCCACGGTGGCCGTGGTGTTGCCGGGAACGGTGACGTCGAGCGACATCTGCCCGGCCGCGTCCAGCTTCCAGCCGCTGACGAACTGGCCGTACCGGGAGCGGTAGGTGGCCCGGGCCGAGGTGAGGCCGCCGCCCGGCCGCGGCGCGATGGTGACGTGCCGGTATCCGGGTGCCGCGTCGTCCGGCCGGATCCCGCCGATGGTGCGGTACATCCAGTCGCCGACCGCGCCGTACGCGTAATGGTTGAAGGAATTCATGCCGACGTCGCCGAAGCTGCCGTCGGGCTTGATCGAGTCCCAGCGCTCCCAGATCGTGGTGGCCCCGCGCGCGATCTCATAGCCCCACGAGGGGTAGTCCCGGTTGAGCAGCAGCCGGTAGGCGATGTCCAGGTTGCCGGTGTCGGACAGCGCGGGCAGCAGGTCGGGAGTGCCGAGGAAGCCGGTGGCGAGGTGGAAGCCGCGCGACGCGACCCGCTCCGCGAGCCGCTTGCCCGCGGCGTCCCGCTTGGCGGCCGGCACCAGACCCATGCTCAGGGCCAGGACGTAGGCGGTCTGGCTGTCGCCCTGGACCCGGCCGTCGGCGGAGACGTACGCGTCGGCGAACGCACCGGCGACGGCGGTGGCGCGAGCGCCGTACTTCTCGGCGTCGGCGGTGCGGCCCAGCGCCGCGGCCATTTCCGCGAAAAGCCGGGTGCTGTACGCGGCGTACGCGGTGCCGATGACGCCGGCCGGAGTCGGGTCGTCCAGGTTCAGCCAGTCCAGGTACGGGCCGGCGTTGGGCCGCAGCAGGCCGTCGCTGGTGGCCTGCACGTAGTCGACGTACCGGCGCATCGAGTCGTAGTGATCGGCCAGCACCTTCGTGTCGCCGTAGCGCTTCCACAGGGTGTGCGGCACGGTGATCCCGGCGTCGGCCCACCCGGAGACGCCCTCGCCGCAGCAACTCCGCGGCGCGACGTCGGGATAGGCCCCGTTGGCGGACTGGGCGTCCCGCATGTCCGCCAGCCACTTGGTGAGGAAGCTCAGCGAGTCCATGTTGAACGTCGCCGTCTCGGCGAAGACGTTGATGTCGCCCGTCCAGCCGAGCCGCTCGTCGCGGGCCGGCGTGTCGGTCGGCACCGACAGGAAGTTGCCCCGCTGCCCCCACACGATGTTGCTCTGCAACTGGTTGACCAGGGGGTCGGAGGTGGTCAGCTCGCCGGTGAAGGGCGCCGCCGTGCCCATCACCCGCCCGGTCACCGCGGACAGGGCCGGCACCCCGGGGAAGCCGGTCAGCTCCACGTACCGGAAGCCGTGGAAGGTGAACCGCGGCTCGTACACCTCGGCGCCCTTGCCCTCGAGGGTGTAGTAGTCGGTGGCCTGCGCGGTCCGCAGGTTGGCGGTGTAGACGGTGCCGTCCGGGTTGAGCACCTCGGCGTGCCGGATCCGTACCGTCTGCCCGGCGCCGCCGGTGACCCGCAGCCGGGTCGAGCCGACCATGTTCTGGCCGAGGTCGAACACCCACACCCCGGGCCGCGGCTGGGTGACGGTCTTCGCGGTCAGTTCCCCGGTCACCTTGACCGGCGGATCGATCTGGGCGACCAGGCGCTTCGTCGGGTCGTCGGAGGCGGTGTTCCGCACGGTGGCCGCGGACCAGCCGGCATCGTCGAAGGCGGACCGGCGCCAGCCCGGTGGGTCGAGCCGGGCGTCGTACGTCTCGCCGTGGACGTTGTCGCCCCGCAGCACCGGGCCGTCGGCGGACCGCCAGGTGCCGTCGCTGCCGATCGTCTGCGAGGTGCCGTCGGTGTAGTCGATGCGCAGCTCCGCGAGGAGCTCGGGCCGCTCGCCGTAGAGCTTGTCGCCGAGCCAGGCGATATTTCCGGAGTACCAGCCGTCGCCGAGCATCGCGCCGATGGTGTTGTCACCCGCGACGAGCTGATCGGTGACGTCGAAGGTCTGGTACTGGATCCGCTTGGCATAGTCGGTCCAGCCCGGGGCGAGCTGGTGGTCGCCGACCCGCGAGCCGTTGAGCGAGAGCTCGTAGACGCCGAGCGCGGTCGCGTAGATCCGCGCCCGGCTGACCTTGCGATCGACGCTGAACTCGCGGCGCAGCAACGGCTTCCCGGCCGGGTCGGCCAGCAGCGTCTCGGTCGAACCGGAAACCGCCAGACCTTGCGGGGTCGGCGTGCCGGCGGTGAACGGGTTGGCTCCGCCGGTCAGATCGGCGTCGACCTCGGTCTTGCCGGCGACGGTGAGCTTCACCGAGTGGACGACGGCCGACTCGCTGTTCGAGGTGCGCAGCCCGATGGTCCCGCTGGTCCGCCGGCTGTCCACAGTGGTGTCGACCAGGGTGCCGTCCACGAAGGTCTTGATGGTGGTGCCCGCCGCCTCGATCCGCAGATTGTGCGGCTTGGCGAAGTCCGCGGGCGCGACGACATCGGCGATCGACACCTGCTTCAGCAGCTGCCAGTTGCCGCCGATCCGCACGTGCGGGCGCAGCACCGGGGCGTTGTTGAAGTTGGCCAGCTGCCACATGTAGGCGTCGTTGACACCCCGGGCCCGGAAGAAGACGCCGGCCGCGTCTCGGGTCACCGTCAGGCGGACGTCCACTGTGTAGTCCGACCAGGAGGCACTGGGGCGATCCCGCCCGATCCACTGCGCGTGCCAGTCGCCGGGCCGCAGCAGACCCGTCTCCCACCAGGCCGGAGAGCTCCAGGCCGAGCTCCTGCCGGCCGCGTCCCAGACGCGCACCTGCCAGTGATAGCGGGTGGCCGAGGCCAGCGCGGGGCCGCCGTACGGGACCTGGGTGGACTCGGCACCGGCCGTCCGCCCGCTGTCCCAGATATCGGCCTTGCCCGCGGACAGCTTGGCCGCGGTGGAGGCCACCCGGACCTGGTACGCGGACTGCGTGACCCCGCGCCGCGCGGAGCTGACCAGCCAGCCGAGCCGCGGCGCCGGCGTGTCGATGCCGAGTGCGCCCGCGACGCCCTCGACGGTGAGTCCGGTGGCCACCGGCGCCGGACCGGCCGCGGCGGCCGGTCCCGGAGCGGCGGCGACCGTCGTGAGCGTGGTCGCGACACACATCGCGACCGCGAGAAGGTTGATGCCCGCCCATCTGGCGGTGCGGTGAAGTCTCGTTCCTCGGTTCATGTTCCACCCTTCCGATCGGGTCTTCATGACGGAGCAGGCACGCGTCGGGCATGCCGAATCGCGGCACGGGTAGGCGTGCCGAGCGGCTGGTGAGGGTTGATGAAACGTTTCATTAAGGTTTGTAACCTGATCGTACGTACCCCGTCACACGAGCGCAATGAGCAGCCATCGTGGACCTTGCCCGGCGCTCCGGAAAATGTCGCACCCCGTCGCTACGGTTCTTCCATCGATGTGCCCGCGCACCTCTCGGTAACCTCGTGCCCCCATGCCCCGTGCCCCCGTGCCGAAAGGTGACCCTGATGCCCGCCGAAACGACATACCTCGAGCTCTCCGAAGACAGCGGCAGCGCCCACAAGTTCTATGAGGTATCCGTCGACGGCACCGACCTGACGATCCGCTACGGCCGCATCGGCGAGCGCGGCCAGGTCAAGCAGTCGTCCTTCAGCGACACCGGCAAGGCGAAGGCCGAGGCGGCCAAGAAGGTCGGGGAGAAAGTCCGCAAGGGATACGCGCCGGCGGTCCCCGGCGGCCGGCAGAAACGTTCCATCTCCCGGCGCCAGATCGTCAGCAGCCGCTCGACCGCCACCCGCGCCCCGGTCCTGTGGCGCTACGCCTCGCGCAGCCCGGCGTTCGGCATCTTCGTCGACGACGACGTGTGCATGGTGGGCAACGAGAGCGGCCTCATCACGACACTCAGCCACGACGCCGAGGTCCTGCAGCAGTTCCGGCTGCCCGACGGCGTCAAGTGCATCGTCGCCGACGACGGCTGGATCTACGCCGGCTGCGACGACGGCAACGTCTACGACCTGTCCGGAAAGGTGCCCCGCCTGGCCTACCGGATCGCGCCCGAGATCGACATCTACTGGCTCGACATCCACGACGGCGTGCTGGGCGTCTCGGACGCCGGCGGCGGCATCTCGGCGATCGACCACGAGGACGAGTTCCTGTGGCAGCGCCCCGGGCGCGGCTCGTCGGCCTGGATGGTCCGCTGCGACCCCGACGCGGTGCACCACGGCCACTCGGGCGGCGTCACCAGCTACGACTGGCGCACCGGCAGCGAGCTCTGGCACACCCGCACCGGCGCGGTGCTGTTCGGCTGGCAGGAGCGCGACACCCTCTATGCGGGCACCGCCACCCGGCAGGTGGTCGAGCTGGGCAAGGACGGCACGACCAGGCAGACATACCGCTGCGACGCGGCGGTGTATTCGTGCGCCACGGCGGCGGACGGCCGCTACGTCTTCGCGGGCGACAGCGCATCATCGATCTACTGCTTCGACGCCGCCGGCAACCGCCTGTGGAAGCTGGGCACCGGCTGCGGCTCGGCATACTCGATGCAATACCGCAACGAGCGCCTCTACATCGTGACCACTGACGGCTCCCTGGCCTGCATCGACGCGAGCGAGGAGGCGATCCGCTCCGCGGTCGGCGGCAGCGTCCCCCAGGTCGTCGACGTGAAGGCACCACCCCGCATGCCCGCGGTCGTCCCGTCGACAACGGTGGAAATCGTCCACGACGACGCGGGCGGCGTGGTGGTCGAGTGCGTCGACGAGGGCGGCCGGCTCCGCATCCGGGTCGTATCATCGGGCTACCACCGCGACTGGCAGGTCCAGTTCCCCAAGGGCATCCGCGAAAGCGGCAACCGCTACGTGGTAACCGGAATCCGCGAGGCGAGCCGCGGCGGCTTCTACCGCGCATACGGCGAGATCCGCCGCCTGGTCTAGCCCAACCAGCCGACCTGTTCCCGCCGGATGCGGAAACAGCCGGCGAACTCCAGACCATCCACGATCGACGTTGCCCGGCGGCGGCCGAAGCTCGGGCTCACCGGCCCCCTGGGCCGCGGCCCCGGCCGAAACCCGTGCGCTCAGGCGCCGCCGGCCACGAACGGGTCTTGTGGAACTTGCAGCGCATAGGCCGCCTGATCACCGATCGTCCGGTCGCTGCTGTGGATCGCGGGCCCGCCTCCGCTCCGCTCGAGTTTCGCCATTTCTGGGATCGCTCGCCCCGTAGGGCATCAACCATCCGCCCAGCTCATCCGGCACGTCGGCCACAGAATCTCGCTGCTCGGCGCTGGCCAGGAAATACGCAAGATCTACTTTCGGACCCGGCCTGCGGCTGCGCCCGCACAAATGGCGAACTCAAGCCCTTCACAACCCTAAGATCCGACATCACCTCCCCTCGCCCGCCCACACACCCGAGACCTGGAAGCGGATGGATGCGTTCGGCTCGATCAACCGGTGATCGGAACGCCCCCTTACCTGCACCATCACCTACGCCGCACTCCCATCCCTTGAGCTGGGCCGCAGCGGACGACGGGAATGGCGAGCCCACCGGGTGTTGCGACCACCGGTTGAAATCGCCTTACGTTCCGTAACGCCATAAGATCCGACACCGGCCACCCACACACCGGAGACCTTGAAGCGGACAGGTGCGCTCGACTCGATCAACCGGTGGTCGCAACGCCCCTTACCCGCACCATCACCTACGCCGGCACTCCCATCCCTTGAGCTGGGCCGCAACGGACGCCGGGAATGGCGAGCCCAGCGGGTGGTTGCAACCACCGGTTGAAATCGCCTTACGTTCCGCAGCGCCACAAGAGTTGCCAGAGCGGCAGGCCAGCGGGGTGTGAGAGCCGCCCGGAGCTGGGTTGCGACCTCGACGGGGTTGGTTCGCGGTCGGCCGGAGCCGCAGGATGCGATCGCCCGCGATTCAGATCCTGTTCTGGCGCGACATTTCGGGAGGCCACTTCGCCACCTCCCTGTGGTGCGCGACGTGCAGCCGCCACTCTCGCCAGTGCGCATCCAGATGGCGAGGGCGGGCGCGGGCCTCGTTGTTCGGACCGCACCCGGACACACCGCCGACCGATCAGCGATCCCTGACCACCCACCACCTCGGCCTCTTGGAAGCTCATCGACCGGCGTGCGCTGGCCGCATTTGGCACGGCTCTACACCAATGAGGACGGACTTCACGTCACGGATATCGTGACCACTGCGCCGGATCCACGGGCGCGGATGGTCGGGTTCAGACGAGGTGGAGGAATTGGAGAGAGAAGCGGAAGGTCAGCATCGGGTGCCACGGCGGCGAGGGCGGCGGCCGGAGCGTCCCGACCCTGATTCGGGCCCGGTGAGCGCCTTCGCCGGCCGGCTGTGGCGATTGAAGCAAGAGGCGGGCGACCCCTCGTACGAGGAGATGTCCGTGCGCCTGGGCGCGGCGGCCTCACGGTCGTCGCTGGCCGCCGCGGCCAAGGGCCGAAGTCTGCCCAGCTGGGAGACGACATGGGAGTTCGTCCGCGTGCTCGCCGTCGACCGGCTGGGTCGCGACCCGCGGGTCACCGAGAGAGAGTGGCGGGAGCACTGGCGGCAGGCCAGGGTGGCCGGGCTCGCAGCGGCCGGCACGGCGCCGGCGCCCGGGCTGGTAGGACCGGGACCGGGGCCGGCAGGTGCGGTGCCAGGGCCGGTAGGTGCGGCGCCGGGACCGGGGCCGGCAGGTGCGGCGCCGGGGCCGCCGGCGGTCACGACCGGGGCGGCGGCGTCGCCCCCGGCGGCCGAGACCGGGGCGGCGGCGCTCCCCGCAGCCGAAACCGGGACAGCGACGTCGCTCCCCTCGGCGGAGACCGGGACGGTAGGAGCGTCCCCAGCGTTCGAGGCCGGGGCATCAGCGGGCGAAGCCAGGACATCGGCAGACGCGGCACCAGCGGCATTCACGGCCAGGACCCCAACGACGCCAGCAGCCAAGACCGAGCCATCAGCGAGCGAAGCCACGACCCCAGCAGACGCAGCACCAGCGGCATTCGAGGCCAAGGCGCTAGCAACGCCAGCGGCCAAGACCGAGGCATCGGCGAGCGAAGCCATGACATCGGCAGACGCGGCACCAGCGGCATTCGAGGCCAAGGCGCTAGCAACGCCAGCAGCCAAGACCGAGCCATCAGCGAGCGAAGCCAGGACATCGGCAGACGCGGCACCAGCGGCATTCACGGCCAGGGTCCTGGCAGCGCCGGCGGCTGACGCCGGGGCGTCGGCAGCAGTCGAGACCGGCAAAGCCGACGCGGTAGGCGAGACCGGCAAAGCCGCGGCGCAGGCTGGCGGGGCCGGCAAAGCCGAAGCGGCGGTTGAGACCGGCAAACTCGCAGCGCAGGCTGGCGAGGCCGGCAAAGCCAAGGCGGCGATTGAGACCGGCAAACTCGCAGCGCAGGCGGACGAGACCGGCGAGTTCGCGGTCTCCGGGCCGGTCGGGAGCAGGCATGAGCCGGCGGCTCCGGCCGCCGGCTCGTCCGCGTCGCCCGGAGTGGCCGGCCGGCGGCGCTTTGGCGTCGCCATCGCCGTTGCCGCCGCGGCCCTGGCCGCTCTCACCAGTGTCGTTCTCGCGTTCGTCGTGCTCGCCCGGCAGCCGGACGGCAGCGGCGGTGCCGGTGCGCCACCGGCGGCCGCCGCCTCGCCCGATCATGACGACTCCCAGTTCGAGGGCGACATCACCTTTCCCGATGGGACGGTGGTGCCGCCGAACTCCTCGTTCACCAAGATCTGGCGGATACGCAACACGGGCACCGTGTTCTGGGCCAACCGTTTCCTGGGGCGGGTGAACGAGCAGCCGTGCCAGGCGCCGGCGGTTGTCGCTGTCCCGCAGACCGGGCCGGGAGAGACCGTGGACATCGCGGTGACCGTCCGGACTCCCGCCGAGCCCGGGCGATGCAAGATCTACTGGAAGATGGCCGACGAGCAGGGGCGGACGCTCTTCCCGCTCAAGCGTCCGATCTTCCTGGACGTCCAGGTCGGCAGTTCGTGACGGCCGCACAGGCCGCGCGGTGACGCGCCGGGGCCCAGCCGGTGCCGCACCGGCTGGGCCCCGCCCCCGTCCCCCGCTCCCCCTACAGCGTCGCCGTGTGCGCGAACCTCAGCCGCAGTT
Source organism: Actinoplanes sp. ATCC 53533 (assembly GCF_003947245.1). Taxonomy (NCBI): domain Bacteria; kingdom Bacillati; phylum Actinomycetota; class Actinomycetes; order Micromonosporales; family Micromonosporaceae; genus Actinoplanes; species Actinoplanes sp. ATCC 53533. Next base: position 13,701 of record NZ_QHHV01000206.1, read on the forward strand.
GGTTCCGCGCTTGCCGCCCTCGGTGCCGCTGATGCGGCCCATCCAGTCCACGCACTTGTCGGCCGCGGACAGGTAGATCGGGCCGGCGTAGGACGTGAAGTTGTCCCCCTCGTAGGCCGTCCAGTGGTTGCCGACCGGGTGGACCGCCAGGCCCGCCTCGATGAGCACGGCCGAGCCGACGCTGTTGCGCTTGGCGACCACGCAGTTCTTGCCCGTTGCCGAGCTGTAGGTGAGGAACACGGTTCCCTTGGTGCCGATCGCGGCGGAGTTCACGACGCCGTAGCCGGATCCGCACTCGCCCCCGTACGTGGCCGCGGCGAGCGCCGGGGTCGCCGCGGTCAGCGCCCCGGCCACCAGGGCGGCGGTGAGGGTGACGGTCGCGGCGGTGGACTTGACGAGCTTCATGTGGTTCCTCCGGTGCTTGCTGGTGGTCGGGGTCAGCCGCAGTTGGTACGGGAGCGGGTCAGGGTCGCCGTCCCGATGGTGCCGCCCCAGTCGACGCACGAGCCCGCCGCCGACACATAGACCGGTCCCGCGTACGTCGTGTAGTTGCCGCTGTCCTTCGCCCACGCGGTGGTGCCGGAGCGGCGGAGGAACGCCTCCACGAGGGTGGCGGTCCCGGAGTTCTCCCGGATGGTGACGACGCAGTTCTTCCCGGCGGACGCGTTGTAGGTCAGGTACACCGTGCCCCGGGTGTTGGGAAGATCGATCAGGTTGACGACGCCGTAGCCGGTGCCGCACTGGCCCCCGTAGAGCGCGGCCAGCGCGGGCGAGGCGTTGACCATGGTGCCCACCGTGGCGGCCGCCGCGGTGACTCCCAGCGCTGCGATCTTCTGCGAAATGCGCACGAAGAGTTCCTTTCTGCTGTGGATCGGTGCGAATGACGCTGGCATGCGGCACCGGCCGCCACCAGGTGATCTTCATCCAGGAATCGTCCAGTGGATAATTCGGAGAAATAGTCCCCAGGTCAGGTCGACTACCGCTGGGTAGCCGTGATCGGGGTCACCTCCTGTCGAGAACCGTCCGGCGATCGGAGTCGCCTTTCCGGTGTGAGACGAAAGCCTGGACGCGATCACCGAGGAAGAACTCGTGCGGCGCACCGCCGGTGGTGACCGGCGGGCGTTCGACGAGTTGTACCGGCGTACCTCGCCGTGGCTGGCCGTGCGGCTGCGCCCCTGGCAACCGCCGGATCGCTCGCCTAGGCGGTGGCCGGCCCTACTCGGCGCGCTCCCGCCGAGGCTGCCCGGTGAGCCGCCCGGCGTGCTCCCGCCGAGGCGCCCGGTGAGGCGCCCGGTGAGCCGCCCGGTGAGCCGCCCGGTGAGCCGCCCGGTGAGCCGCCCGGTGAGCCGCCCGGTGAGCCGCCCGGTGAGCCGCCCGGTGAGCCGCCCGGTGAGCCGCCCGGTGAGCCGCCCGGTGAGCCGCCCGGTGAGGCGCCTGGTTTGACATGATGTCGAAATCGGCCGCCCTCCTTCGATATACCGGGTGAGTGGCGCTCGACGGCGCCGCCGGAACGGAGGGACCTCCCATGTCCGACCCGCGCACCCTGCTGACCGGGATCGTCTTCGGTGAGTCACCCCGCTGGCACGACGGCCGGCTCTGGTTCGCCGACTGGGCGCGCCAGGAGATCATCGCGGTCGACCTGGCGGGCCGGAGCGAGGTGATGCTCCGGTTGCCGGGCGCCGGCGGCTTCAGCCCGGTCTGCATCGACTGGCTGCCTGACGGCCGGTTGCTGCTGGTCTCGGGGGCCAGCCGCAGCGTCATTCGCCAGGAGCCGGACGGCACCCTGGTCACCCACGCCGACCTCGACGGGGCGTTCGAGGCGCAGCAGTGGAACGAGATCGCGGTGGACGGCCGGGGCAACGCGTATCTCAACAACATCGCGTTCGACTTCCCCGGCGGCGAGTTCCGGCCGGGTCTGGCTGCCCTGGCCACCCCGGACGGCGCGGTCCGCCAGGTGGCGGACGGGTTCGGCTTCCCCAACGGGATGGCCGTGACGCCCGACGATTCGACGTTGCTCGTCGCCGAGTCGTACGCGCATGTCCTGACCGCCTTCGACATCACCCCCGACGGCGGCCTGGCCAACCGGCGGGTCTGGGCCACGCTGGGCGAGGCGGCGGCCCCGGACGGCATCTGCCTCGACGCCGAGGGGGCTGTCTGGTACGCGGACGTCCGCAACCGCCACTGCGTACGGGTGCGCGAGGGCGGCGAGGTGCTGCAGACCGTCGACACCGGGCTGGGCTGCTTCTCGTGCGCCCTCGGCGGCCCGGACGGGCGGACGCTGCTCATGGTGGTGGCCGACTGGGCCAAGGGCCCGGCGATGTTCACCGGTGACCCCACCGGCCGGATCCTGGCCCTGGACGTCGCCGTCCCCGCGCCCTCAGCAGCACACCTCTGAGACGTCGCCGTCCCCGCGCCCTCGGCAGCACACCTCTGACTCGCCGCCGCACGGGATCCCGCCCGCCCGGCAATCCGGCAGACCTACCATTCGCCACGTGCTGGCCGGGCAGTGCCGGCTTGAGGCCAACAAGCCAGGCCGGCCTGTTTCGGTGGCGCGGGATTCGGCGATGACCGGCTTCGCGCCGCCGCGCGGGACGGAAGCATCGTCCTGATCGGCCTCGACGACCTGTAGCGGCTGCGGACAACCGGCCGCAAGCAACCGGCCACGGACAACCGGCCGCAAGCAACCGGCCGCGGACAACCAGCCGCGGACAACCAGCCGCGAGCAACCAGCCGCGAGCAACCGGCCGCGGACAACCAGCCGCGAGCAACCGGCTACCGGCCACCGGCCTACCGAGGTCACGCTCGGCGAGGTGAGGCCGGGCACCGAGGTCGTCGACTGGCGGGGCTTCGAGGCGTACTTCGACCGGATGTGCGCCGAGGTGCTGGCGGACAACTGGGCGACCCGGGCCGTGCTGGATCTCCGGCACATCGGCAAGCCAGCCCTGCTGCGGCGGCTGCCGAGCGCCGGGTGGCGCGTGCTCCGAGCGCCGATGGCGCGGTTCATGGTGTGGCTGACCGTCGGGATGTATCCGCCGGTGGTGCGGGCCAGGCTGGGCTACGGCTGGTCGCGCCGCAGCGCACTCGCGCTGCGGCTGATGGGCCGACTGATCGCTCTGGCGTGGCGGTTGGTGCCGTTCGAGCGGCGCTTCCACCCGCGCGCCCGGGCAGCCTAAAGGCGTGCCGGCGGAGTGTCCGTGCCGCCGGTTGAGACTCCGCGTCGCAACCTGCGGGCACATTGATGTCCGTACCGGAGGTCCATGTTCGCTTCGGTCAGGCGGATCGCATCCGCCACCGGGCGCCCGGCTACCAGCGCAGCGGCAGCGTCGCGACGTAAGCGTCGAGCTCGTCGGCGATGACCTGGTGGTCGCGGGCGGAGGGGTGCCAGTGGCAGCCGCCGTAGTCCAGGCCCGCCTCGCCGTAGTGCCAGTAGCGGATGCGGCTGTCGCCCCGGCTGTTGCGCTCCTGGACGATCTGCTGCGCGGTGTCGGCGAGCGCGGTGGTGTTGTAGACGTCCGTGGTGCTCACCACGATGATCGTGCGGGGACCGTAGCGGGCCCGGAGCTTGTCGAGGAAGCCGTGGTAGGCGCTGCGGTAGGCGGCGATCAGGCTCTCCGGCGTCCACGGTTCGCCCGGGTTGACGGCGGTCGAGAAGTCGTTGATGCCCAGGCCGATCACGACCAGCTGGGGCCGCCAGGTGGCCGGCTTGCGCCAGACGTCGCCGTCCACGCTCAGCAGCGCCCGGTCGTAGTAGGTGCGGTAGCTGGTTCCCGGTTCGCCGCCGTTGTAGTTGCGCACCATGCCGCGGCCGGAGAAGGCGTTGATCTGGTAGTCGGCGTTCAGCCGCCGCGCGGTGAGGGCGCCGAAGCTGAGGTCCGCGTCGGTGGTGCGGTTGACCTCGTCGCCCGTGCAGTCCCGGGTGCTGGAGAGATTGCCGTAGCCGGCGGTGTAGGAGTCGCCGATGAACTCGATCTGCCGGTGTCGCGGCGCCGGCCCGGACAGGATGGCGCCGCCGCGCACGGCCACGAAGCCACCGAATTCGCTGACGGCCCACGGGCTCTCGGAGCGCTTGACGAGCCGGACGTCGTGCTCGCCGCGCCGGAGACCCGTGACCCAGTGCGTGATCCGGCCCGGGGCGACGAGGGTGCCGACGGTGGCCCCGTCGACCTGGACGTCGTAGTCGGCGGCGGCGTCGTTCAGGACGATACCGACCCCCGTACCGCGGAAGCGGCCCTCGAAGTAGACACCCGGCCAGCTGTACCGCAGTGAGTCCCCGCCTGCCTGGACGCGGCCGGCCGTGTGCGCCGCGGCCGATCCGGCGGACCCGGCGAGGTGCGCCGCGGGGGCGGCGGCGGCCGTTCCGGGCAGCGCGGTCAGGACCAGCAGGACGGCGGTCGCCAGCGCGCCGGTCGCACGTACGGATCGCACGGGATCTCCTTCGGGGCGCACCGTCTGCCCATCCATGACCATCTACCTATCCATGACCGTCCGCATGTTCATGGCCGTCCGCATGTTCATGACCGACTACCTATCCACAACCGTCGATTCAAGCGCTGAACCGGTTAAGTGTCAAGAGACGCCCATGAACCCCGCGGCCTGATGGCGAGGGCTGCCGCATCGGCAGCCCTCGCCATCGCCGTACCCGTTGGTTACGGGCACCGCTTCCAAGCGAAGTGGTAGGTGGTCGCGATGCTGCCGTCGGTGGAGTCCATCGTCAGGAAGCTGGCGGTCGTCGAGGTGCCCTTGGCGAGCCGCAGCTCAGTGTTGATGTTGAGATTGCGCAGTTCGCCGCACGGGTGCCAGACGACCGCGGCGACCGGGACCTCGTCACTGGCGAACCAGTTGTCGTCCAGGGGTGCCGCGATCGGGTGGTTGGTGAAGGTGCTCTCCGTCATGCCCTGGAAGTAGTAGTTGGCCCGCTGCGAGGCGGTGGCACCCCGCTGCAGCAGCCCATAGCCGCGGTAGTCCACCTTGGCGATCGCGAAGGTGAAGCCCTGCGGCACATGGACCAGCACATTGAGCTGGCAGTTCTTGCGGCCCGCGGTGGTGGCGATGCCCGGACCGGCCTCGGCCAGGTAATCGCTGTAGATCGCGGTGAAGGCCTTGTTGTCCGGCGAGACCGCGACGTCCGCCGTACCGGGCCGGCAACCGGAGCCGGCCATCGCCACCAGGTCGATGACGATGTGGTCGGACGGCGGGTCGTCCAAGATGTTTCCGGCAGAGGCGGGCGAGCCCACGATCAGCGAGGACGCGATCAGCGCCAGCACGGCTCCCCCACGCACCAACAATTTACGCATGGAACTCCCTTCGACATGAAACAACGATGCGCACGCGGGCTCAATGTAAGACAGACATAGAGACCCGTCAATGAGACTTTCGCGGATCGCACCGCATTACCAATATCCACCGGCGAGCCGGCCGCAAAAGCTCGGCGGCGCGTCGCGTCAGGCAGCACTCCACGCCTTAGGGATATTCCGGGCCAACCACTCCGCCAAACGGTCGAAATATCCTGTCAATACTAGCGAATCGCTCTGCTCCCTCAGCGTCAAGGCGCCTGTCACCGGCGTCGGCGGGTCGCTTCAGGGATCGATCACTGACAATACTTGTGCCGGCGGTGCCGCCTGGCTAATATCCCGTATCGGAACCCAGTAGCGGCAGTCATGGCGCAATAGCCGACACCAGATGAGGATTTCTTCCCCGGGCGAATCCGTCCGGGGTAATGCAGCGATGAAGCACGCGCGACATCTGTCGATAGTGAGCGGCAATCGAGAGGAATGCAATGATCAAAACGAGACCTGCGGTTCTCGCCGTACTCAGTACGGTTCTTGCGCTGTCGCTGTCCACGCCGGCTCGCGCCGCCGGTGACGCAGCGGTCGCCGCCGTCCCGGAGGGCACCGTCACCGCCGAGGTGATAGCCGCCAACGGCTCGGGCTGCGCGCCCGGGACGGCCACGGTGACCGCCAACGCCGACAAGACCGGCTTCCGGATCAGGTACTACGACTTCGTCGCCGAGGCCGGCGGCGGCGCCGACCTGACGGACCGCCGCAAGAACTGCCAGCTCGGCGTGCTCGTGAACATCCCGGCGGGATGGACCTTCGCGGTCGCGGAGGCGGACTACCGGGGCCGGGCCCGGCTCTACTCCGGCGCGACAGCCCTGCAGCGCACGAACTACTACTGGCAGGGGTCCTCCGACAACAGCAGCACCGACGAGACGTTCGCCGGCCCGCTCAACAGCTACTGGGAGACCAGCGACGTGGCACCCGTGCTGGTCTACCGGCCCTGCGCGGAGCAGCGGGTCCTGAACATCAACACCGAGCTGCGGGTGGACAGCGGCACGTCGACCGGCAAGAACAGCATGTCGATGAGGTCGAGCGAGGGCGACGTCGACACCCTCTTCAACTTCAGCTGGGTCCGGTGCTGACCCGGTAATCCCCCGACACCGTACGGCTCACGATCCCGAAGGGTTCCACGGAACCCTTCGGGATCGCTGTTCGCTACCGGCCGGCCGGGGCGGGGTGAGCAGGTACGGGGTGAGCCGCTACGGGGTGAGCCGCTACGGGATGAGCCGGTACGGGGTGAGCCGCTACGGGGTGAGCCGCTACGGGGTGAGCCGCTACGGGATGAGCCGCTACGGGGTGAGCCGACTGCCGGGCCACCTCGCGGCGGTTGGCGAGCGCGATGATCAGCGACCCGACGACGGTCGGCGCGATCCAGGCGACCAGGCTGCCCCGAGTCA
>NZ_QHHV01000207.1:0-41746 GCF_003947245.1 Actinoplanes sp. ATCC 53533
CGGTGACCGACGCCGCGGTCACGACCACCGCGATGATCAGGCCCAGCGCGTCCACCGCCAGGCCGCGTTTACGGCCGGGGACTTTCTTACCAGCGTCTTTGCCGGTCGTCGCCGCAGGCACATGATTCGCGGCGCGGATCGACTGGGTATCCACCGCGACCGCGCTGGGATCCTCGGCCCGGCCGGCTCTCTCCCGCGTCTGACAGCGCAGCAGGTCATGGATCGTCTGGTCGGTGCCGTCGTCACGCCACAAGCCGAAGTAGTAGTACGTCACCGGCTTCTGCGGCAAGTCGTGCGGCAGATACGCCCACTGACACCCGGTCCGGTTCTGATACAAGATCGCGTTCACGATCTCCCGCAGATCCTGCTCGCCCAGCCGACCCGCGACCGAGACACGCCTCGCCCTCCAGGCATCCAGGAACGGCCCGATCAATGCCCACTGGGCGTCGCTCACGTCGCTCGGGTACGGCTTTCGATCATCCATGACCAGCCAACGCCGCAGCTGACGCACTGGTCGCGACCGGCATTCATCTTTCACGCCATCGAGTGATCACTATCTATCGCGAACCCGCAGAACGATCTCCAAACGGACTCAACGCATAGATCAACCCGAAGGATCTCGAACCACCCTCTGAGAAGGGGCCGTGAATCCCGCGCGCCTTCAATTTCAGCCTCAATGTAGGAATGTAGATCTAATTAGGAGGTCTTCATGAGTCACGCCCGCGTCCGGTGCGTCGGCCTGGCCGGGGTTACCGGCCACCTTGTCGAAGTGGAGGCCGACCTGTCCGCAGGCCGGCCCGCCCTGGTGCTGACCGGCCTGCCCGACAGCACTGTGCACGAAACCCGCGACCGGGTTCGAGCCGCTCTGATCAACTCAGACATCGGGTGGCCCAACCGCTGCATCACGGTCAACCTGTTGCCCGCCACGCTGCCGAAACACGGCGCGGTGTTCGACGTGGCGATCGCCGCGGCACTACTGACCGCAGCAGGCGGGTTGCCGACCGCGCCCCTCGACGGGACCGCTGTGCTCGGCGAGCTCGGCCTGGACGGATCGATTCGCCCGGTCCGGGGCATCGTGCCGATGGTGGCCGCAGCGGTGGATGCCGGAGTGAGTACCGTGATCGTGCCGGAGGCGAACGCGCGCGAGGCAGCGCTGGTCCCCGGCGCCACCGTGCGCGCCATCGACTCGCTACGCCGGCTGGCCGACTTCATCCGAGGCAGCGGCTCGCTTCTCGTCCCACCGCCAGCCGCCGATCCGGCTCACCCACAGCCCCGGCGCGATCTTGCCGAGGTGGCCGATCAGCACTGGGGCCGGTTCGGTCTCGAGGTGGCCGCCGCCGGCGGCCACCATCTCGCCTTGTTCGGCGCACCAGGCACGGGCAGAACGATCCTGGCCGAGCACCTCCCAGAGATCCTGCCCCCGCTGGACGACGACGAGGCGCTTGAGGTCGCGGCCCTGCAGTCGATTGCCGGCGTCCTGCCCCCGGACGGGCAACTGATCCGCCGTCCACCGTGGCAGGCCCCACATCACAGCATCAGCCTGCCCGCCCTGCTCGGCGGGGGCAGCGGCCTGGCCCGCCCCGGGGCGCTGCCGCTGGCCCACCGCGGCGTGCTGTTCCTCGATGAGGCCACCGAGATCGCCAGCACCACCCTGCAGGCACTACGGCAGCCCCTCGAAACCGGGCGGGTCGTGCTCGCCCGCGCCCGCGGCACCACCGAGTTCCCGGCCAGCGCGCAACTCGTGATCGCCGCGAACCCCTGCCCCTGCACCGGCTTCGCCGCAGACCGGCGATGTAGGTGCACCCCGCCGACGCGGCGGCGCTACCTGGCTCGGGTGCCCGGACAACTGCTCGACCGCATCGACATCCGCGTCACCCTCGACCCGCAGCGAGCTGCCGGCCAGATCGCGGACCCGGCGGCCACCGACTGGGTCGACGTCGCCGAACGGGTCGCGCAGGCCCGGCAAGCGGCCGCACGGCGCTGGTCACCCCTCGGCTATCGGCGCAACGTCGAGGTTCCCGGTCCGCACCTGAACCGGCCACCATGGACGTTGCCGCCCGCCGACACCGCCCAGCTTCGCGTAGCGCTCGACCGAGGGCTGCTGTCCGTGCGCGGCTACCACGCCGTGTTGCGGCTTGCCTGGAGCATCGCGGACCTTGCCGGCCTCGACCGACCCGGCCGCGACCAGATCGGCGAAGCGATCCGACTGCGGATCGGGCAAGACCCGGAGTACGCCGGCCAGTGACCCGGCCGACCATCACGCACCGTGGCGGCCGCGGCGGCGGTGCTGGCCGGGCACGCTGGCACGCCCCGGGCCGGGCACAAGGCAGGTTCGAGAAGATCTTGGCCTTCGGCCAGAGATCTTCTCGCCCCCTGGGGCCTTGCTACCCGGCGCACCGGGGCCGTGCCCTGGCGCCCGGCAGGCCAGCACACGCTCACCGGCCATCGGCCGGTCATGAGCGTGTCCGCCCGGCCACCGCCTCAGGCGGTGGCTGTCCTTATGAAGGGCATCAACTCATGGCTCAGCCGACTCTGTCCGTTGCACCCAACCGCCACATCGGGCTGGACAACCTCACCGCGCTCCTGAACGACCAGAAGACCCGCTCGCTGGACGCCATCGTCGGTGCGGGCGCCCTGCACTGCGACAGCGGCAACTTGATCATCCCGCGGACAACGCCTGTGCTCACTGCCAACGGGGTCACCATGACCGACGGCAGCTTCACGCTGGGTGACACGGCGTTGACCGGAGTCAGCGCGAAGCTGAACATCCCGGCGGGCTATCTGCGCAGGATGGCACACGAGAACATGCCCCTGCTGGACACCAACGTCAACAGCTGGCTCTCCCGTGACGACCGCCGGTTCCTAGTGCGCTGCCTGCGCCACCGCGCCGCCGGCGGTAACGGCACCGCCCGGGCGTTCCTGTCCGACCGGTACCTGCGCATCGACAACCTCGATGTGCTGATGGCCGCTTTGGACGGGATCCAGCAGGCCGGCGTCGCCGTCGAGGTCGCCTCCTGTGACCTGACCGAGCGGCGCATGTACGTACGGTTCGTGTCTCCCGAGGTCAAAGTCATCGCCCCGCAACTGCTGAAGAACTATCGTTCGCCGTTCGACGGCCGGCGCGGCAGCGACCTGCCGGTCATCTCCGGCGGGTTCCTGCTCCGCAATTCCGAGACCGGCTACGGCCGCTACACCATCGCCCCGTGGCTGCGCATCGAGGTCTGCAAGAACGGCCAGACCGTGGAGCGCGGCACCCTCGGCCGTACCCACATCGGCGCTCGCATCACCGACGAAGACGGCATCGTCGACCCGTCGCCGGAGACGATGCGCCGGCTGCTGGATCTGATCACCTCACAGACCATCGACGCGGTCCGCGCGTTCCTGGACGTTGGTTTCGTCACCCGGGCCGTGCGTGACCTTGAGCGTGCCGCCGGAGTCGCGCTCGCCAAACCGGACACCACGATCAAGATCGTGGCGCAGCGGCTGCGCTACACCCAAGACCAGCAGGAAGCGATCCTGGCCCACTTCATCGCCGGTGCCGACCTCAGCGCGGGCGGCATCATGCAGGCCGTGACCTCCGTGGCCCGCAGCATCGACGACGCGGACCAGGCCTACCGGATGGAGTCCACCGCGACGCTGGCCCTGCGGCTGGCCGCGGCAGCCGCCGACCGGCGCTGACGCATACCGCAACCCCTCGTCAGCCGTCAGGGCGCCCGCCACCTGGTGGGCGCCCTGCTTTCGGTCTCGGAGCGTCCGTACCTGCGTCCCTGTGTCCCCCGGGCGCCGTCACCCGGATACCGCCCGCCCGACGGCGTTCGCCGGCCAGCACCGCCTGGTCGGGGCGCTGCCACGGGCAGCGCGGCGCAGCCGGCCAGGCTCCGCAGGCGCCCGTCGACGGGACGTAGCCGGCCTCTGAGCGCGGACGACCCACGTCGGCAGCTCAGCGCAACAGCAGTACCGGGCGGGCCGGCGTGGCGCCGCGCCACCTACACGCGGCGAACCGAGTCGACGGTCGCGATCCGACTACCACCTCGCGCTGCGCCACGCCTCTGCGACTAGGCGACCAGCCGCGCATTTGGCCGTCGGAGGGGTTGTCCGTGCCCGGCGCAGCCAGTTGCCCGCCGGATCCCGCCGGCCAACCGGGACCGCCGGGTGGCTCGTGGCTGCCATAGCCGTGGCCAGCCGCCTTGCCCCGCCTGTTTCACCCGACCTCGCCGGCGTTGCCCGCCGACGGCCCCCCGCGGTCGGGCTTTCGGCATGCCCGCGCCATCGCCAGCGCGCCCCGAAACTCTGACCCCAAGCCAAGGAGCCACAGTGGACACCAGTCACAGTGCTGCCCCACAGACCCCACTTCACCCCGCCGGCGCGAACACCACCGGCACGGCACCGGAAGTGACCCTTCCGTACCCCATTTCACCCGACTACGTGAAGTCGTGGACCCCCGTTCGTGGGCTGTGCGAGCTGATCGCGAACGCTCTCGACGAGGATCCGGCCGCGCGAGTCACCTGGGCCGACGGTGTCCTGAGCATCACCGACGACGGTCCCGGCATTCCCCAGGAGGGCCTCGTCCTCGGCTACTCCACCAAGACCGCACAGCAGATCGGCCAGTTCGGCGAGGGCAAGAAGCTCGCCACGCTGGTCTTGGCCCGTAGCCCCGAGATCGGTGCGGTGCGCTGCGAGACCGTCGGCTATGCGTTCACCCCGAGCGTCGAACGGCACCAGCTGCTCGACGGTCTCATCCCGTCGCGGTCCGGGCAGGGTGCCGAACTCCTCGTCTACCACCTGCACCGCACCGACCGGACTCGCGGCACGGTCTTCACCATCGAGTGCCCGCAGGCCCTCGCCGTCGAGGCGATCGGCCGGTTCCGGGCCTTGGCCGAGCCCGGCTACGTCGCGCCGTCGGTCCCCGGAACGTGTGTGCTGGACGGGGAGCCCGGACGGGTCTGGATCGGTGGGGTCCTCGTCAGCACCCAGAAGGGCTGCCTGGCCTCCTACGACCTGCCACTGGCTGACAAGGCCCTGCAGAACCGGGACAGGACGGTCGTCGAGGCCACCGCGCTGAGCGACGCGGTCCACGCCATCCTCGCCGCCAGCGAAGACCATCGGGTCATCGACCGGTTCGCCACGCACGTGCTGGGCGGCGGCAAGCTCAAGGAGCCCGAGCAGTTCTTCACCCATGTCAGGCTGCCCCGCGCCCGGGCCGCGTGGCGCACCTGGGGACGCACCCACCTGCCAGCCCAGACCTACTACACCACCTCCGGCAACGAACAAGCCGCCCTCGGCCTGATCGACCGGGGATACACCGAGGTAACCGCGCAGGGCCTGACCGACTATCAGCGGCGCGCCGTCATGGACCTGCTCGGCGTCGATGTCGCCAAGACGAAACTGACCCGCCACTACGAACGGACCCGCGGAAAGACCACGTGGGTGCCCGACAAATCCCTGACCGCGGCGGAGCGGACCGTCTTGACCGACGGGTGCGGCCTTGTGCGCCGCGCGATCGGTCCGTTCGCACTCGATCGGGTCCGCGTGTACAGCGAGAGCGAGGAGGCGCCGTGCTTTGACGGCTTTTACCAGTCTGGCACTGGTGACGTGGCCATTCACCGCGACGTTCTCGCTGACCGGCACCGGACGCTGATCGTGCTCATACACGAGGCGGCGCACCGGGTCGGGCACCGCGGCGGTGGCCGCTGGGCCCCGATCCCGGACTACCACGACCGCAGTCGCGGCTTCGAAGGGGTGCTCAGTGACTTCCTTGCGGTGCTGCTCGGCTGCCTAACCGACGGCGCCGCCCTGCCCGAGGTGGCCGACTTGCCCGACTCGGTCAACATCGCGCGACGGCGCTTGTCCGCGGCGGACGACCCTGCCGTCCCGGCCGTCCGCCGCGAACTGGCGCACCTGCTCACCGACCAGCTGCCGCACGCGCTGACCACCGGCGGGTTCGCCCGCGCGACGGACCTGGTGGCCTCCACCGCGGTCAACCCCGCCTACTGGCGCACGCTGACCCACCCGAAAACCGCCGGCTACCGCAAGACCCAAGGCGGTGGGCCCTGGGACTACGACAAAGTCGCCCTGCTCGCCGAAGCGGCCGGCGTTTACCCGCCGGTCGTGTGGCTGGGCTACCACCTGTGCGAGGGCGCCATGCACGGCCGCCCCCGGCAGAACTGGGGTAAGCCCGGTCTGTGGGCGAAGAAGATGCGCGACGCGGTAGCGCGCGCGTGCACCGAGCTGGAGGCGCTCGGCGGCGCCTACGCCGAGCAGATCCCCGCGCTTCGCGCCCTGGCCTCCGGCATGACGCCCGCCCCGACCGGTGACGACAGCTGGCAGGCGCCCGCGCGGGCACTGATCGCGCTGGAACGCCAGCGGCTCGGCCTCGACCGCGCACCGGCATGACCGACGTCAACGCCTTCCCCGACCACATCTTGGCCGAGATCGACGGCGACATCGCCGCCGGTCAGATACCCAGCCGGGTACTGACCTTCGGAGATCTGCACTCACGCTCTTCCAACGACTACCTCATCGAGACCCACGTCCCGAACGACGGCACCCGCGCCACCACCGAGGCCATAGCCGCCGTCGAGGACGAGGTGACCCGCCGGCTGAGCGCACCCAGCCGGCCGTCCGTGACGTCACCGTGCTCATCGGCGCGCAGACCGGCACCGGCCCACAGTCCTCAACCCCTTCCCCCGGATGGAGCTGTGGTGCGCCGCGCATGGCTTCACCTTCGGCGTGGTCACCGTGATCGAGCACGACCCCCCGTCGCTGACCAAGCCGATCAGAACGGCACCACCAGCCAGGTCGTGCTGCGAACGCCCGGCCAGTCGCCCATGTTCATCGCCGGTATCCGGGCCGCCGTCAACGCCCCACCCGTGAACGGCTGAGCCCGCCTTTCGCCGAAAGGCCTCGCTGCCCATCGCGGCGAGGACTCACTCCCCCCGTCGGACCCGGTCGCGCGCTAGGTAGTCCCCCTGCCGTGCGATCCCGGGCCGGCCACCGGCCCTCTCCCGAAAGGAACTTCAGGTGATCACCGAAGTCGCTCCGCACATCGCCGGCCGGCGATGTGCGCAGGCGCATCGTGCAGGAGGAGCGTGTCGTGGGCGCCACACCGTTTGAGCAGTACGCCGACGTCCCCGACCCGGACGCCGCTTTCGCCGCCGCCAGGCAGTCCGCCCTTCACCAGCACGGGCACGGCGGATACACCGGCAGCCTCGCAGAAAAGGACAGCTACCTCGTCATCACCTCCACGCCCGTAAGTCCCGACCAGGCGAAGGCTCTTGCCGCCGACCTGATCCGCCGCGCAGATCCACGTATTGACGACAAGTGGGGCCCCGCGGGTGCCATCGCGGTGTGTCGCGCCGCTGCAGGCCTAGTCGCCGGGGTGGACGGCTGGCTGTTCTTCGGCTGGGCCAGTTCCTGACGGACACCGGATTCGCGCCCGGAGAACCGGTTCCGTCAGCCGACTTCGCGCTCGCGGCGCGACGGCACCGTGATCGTGGCCAGCCGACTGCCGTGTCGCGGGCCGGAACCGCCTCTGGTTCGGACGGCAACAGTGCTCAGACAGCTCGCCTACCGGGTCGGTCGGTCGCTTGGCTACGGGGTTCGACGCCAAAGCCAGACCTTCCTTGCCGCAATTGTGTCGACGGCAATCTGTTCATGCCGCGGACCGTGCCGACTCCCACTCCGCACGGGGTGAACATGCTCGTCGGTAGCCACGGGTTCAACGACGTTGCCCTGGCCGGGATCGACGCGCAACACGACATCCCGGTCACCTACCTGCGGCGGATGCCGAATAGGGGCGACCGCCGGCACCAACCGCAGCTGCAGCTGCTGGATGAGAACGATGACGCACCGCCCAGTGCCGCTACGCACGTGCAACGGCCAGCCACCGGGTGCCCGCAAGCAACGGCACGGTCGCCTGCGGTGATGAACGCGCCGGAGAAGGCCGTGGCACTGTCCCGCCCGCGCCACGCCGTCGTCCAGCCCCGGGCCGTCACCGAGCTGAACGGATTGACCGGAGTCGGCACGCCGCTGCCGGTCTGAGGCGGCAGGGGCCGGGGCTTGGACACCGGCCGGGCGTCGGGCGGGCGCTGTCGTGCCGTCCTTCCCGGCCGCGGGTCACACCGTGCGCCGGGTTCTGCCTCGCCTCGGAGGTTGTTGTGTACCTCGATCACCAGGCCCGCGATGCGCGGGCCGGCCTATCGCTGTTCGCCGGCCGCAGCTTGCCCAGCCGCCTGTTCGATGTTGCCGGTTCGCTGGGCCTAAGCGTCGGCGGGTGGGCCTACCGGTCAGTCATCGCCGCTCCCGACGAACACGGCGAGTGGAACATCGAACGGCTCTGCCGGCGCGGCCGCACCGTGCAGGAGACCGCGTACGCGTCACGGATCAGCATGCTGGTTCCCGGCGACCCGGGCTGGCCTGCAGGCACGGGCTGCGACGATCTGCCGTGCCTGTGGGTACGTGGCAATGTGGATGTCGCAGGCCTGCTCGGCACCGCCGTGGCCGTGACCGGAACGGATGGCCCGAGCGACGACGGCAGGACCCTGGCCGCTGGCCTCGTGACCGATCTGGCTCATACCGGGTGGACGATCGCCACGAGCACTGACGGCGGGATCGACCAGCACGTCACCGCCACCGTCCTGGACCTGCCGGACGCGGTGCCGCTGCTGGTCACTGGCGGCGGCCTCGACCCAGCGTCCAGTCCCGCGATCGCGGCGATCCTGCCGCCGGTCCTCGCGCGCGGGGCGGTGATCAGCATGGCCCCGCCGGGGGCCCGCCCCTGGCGGGCGCGGGTCCGTGCCCGCAACGAGTTGCTGCACCGGCTGGGGGCGGCGAGTGTGCTGGTCGAGGCTGGCGCGCGCAGCAGACATCTGCGTGCCGCCCGCGGTGCGGCACGTTCGGGCCGCCTGGTCTGTGCAGTGCCCGGCCCGGCCGCCGCGGCCACCTCACAGGGCTGCCGGAAACTCCTGCGCGAAGGTGTCGCCCATCCGGTCACCGACGCCCAGCAGGTCCTCGACGCAATCGGCAGCCGCGGTATCCAGCTGTCCACGCTGCCCCGCATGGCCCACACCGGGCCTGACCGCGATGCCCGGGCGCTCGACGCGTTCCCCGCGGCCGCGACCGAGGCGATCGACGTCGTTCTCGAGCCCCCCGAGCGGCCGACACGGCGCGAACGGAGCGTCTCCGACCCGGCCGGCGGCCGCGACGACATCGCGGACACCCTGGCCGCTTGACCGCCTCGTGGCATCAACGCCAACGGCGCCGTGCGCCGTCTCTCCCGCTCGCCTGTCAAGGGGCGCCCACCGTGAGGTGGGCGCCCCCTTTTCTCGTTCTGGAGCGTTCGCATGTCTCTGGCTTTGTTTCACCGTGCCGCCGCGTGGGTTCTGCCGCCGCGGGCCGTGCGAGGTACCGGCTACGTCTGGATCGACACCGCGCTGCTGGACGCCGCGTACGCGGCCAGCGTCGACAACACCGTGTTGTCGCCGCTCGTCGCCGCGCTGGATCCGTCCAGGTGCGCCTTCGGTGCTGCCGTGGCCGATCTGGTCACCGGCTGCGCCGAGCACGGGGCCCTGGTGTGCGCGGCACCGGTCAGCGCGGTCGCGATCGAACCGACCAGCTGCGACCGGCTGTGCGGTGGGTTCCGGGTGCTGACCAGCCTCGGCGACCGCATCACCGTGGCCTCGGCGCAGCTGTCGCCGCAGCTGTTCCGCGGCGCGGACGACCTCGCCGCCATGGTGCTGGCGGTGATCGTCGAGGCCGCCGACCGCAGCTGCCGTGACCTGCTTCATGATGCCGCCCAGCTGGCGCGGGCCGCGTCATGATCGGCCACGGAGCGGCGTTCTGTGAACCTGCGCCGGTGGCGTGCCGTATCTGCCGCCACGTGCTCGACCGGCACACCGATTTCCCGTCCGGAGCGGTGTCGTTCCGGCATCCGATCTGGCTCGCTGCCGGCCACCGGCCGGATCCGGTCCGGGCCGACACGATCGAGGCCCGCTTCCACTGCGACTTCTGCAACGACGAGAAGATCATGTTCGCCTACGCCACAGCGTCGTCCGTCCGGATGCTCGTGGACACCGGGACCGAGTTCATCGCCCGCGACTACGGCACGCATTGGGCGGCCTGCTTCGAATGCGCCGAGCTGTTCGACGCCCCTGATCTGCAAGGCCTGCTCGACCGGATCCTGTGTGCCGGCCCGTTCGCCGAGCCGCTGGTCGCCGGTCATCTGCGCGACCTGACCGCCAAGGTGATGGCGACCCGGCTGCCGGGTAAGACGCTCAGTACCGGCGGGTGGGCGCCGGTGGCCGTGCCGGCAGCAACGCTGCCGAAGGTCAGGGACCGGCTGACGCATCTGCTCGGTGACGGTCACGAACTTCCGTTCGGTCTCGGCGAGCCGGGCGCCAACGGACCGCTGCTCACCGGTCTGAGCACCGCCCGCATGTACTGGATCGACGACGAGTTCACCGCCCTGACCGAGCAGCTCGCCGCCGATCTGCCGCCCGTGCACGTCACCCCGGACCACCTGCCCGCTCCGCAGGGTTTACTGGCATGGTCGCAGCCGGTCGGCGACCGGATCGTCGCCGTGTCCTGGACCACGCACGGCGACGGCGTGCAGGTCGTCGGCTATCGCAGCGTCGGCGCCGGGCTGCCGCCGTTGGCGTTGCAGCGGCTGCGCGAGCAGGTCGGCTGGCTCGTTCCGGCCTTCGCCGTGATGCTGGCGCCCGGCCAGATCGTGGACGGCGGGCATCCGGTGGCTGCGCTGGTGACGACGTGGCGGCTGATCCGGCAGCGGCTGGCCGAGACCGTGCCGGTCCGCATCGACAGATCGATCCGCAAGGCCTACGAGCGCGCGCAGCGCCCCGAGCCTGAGGTGCGGCTCGTGCGGCTGCGGGGCCGCGCGGGCAAACGGCCGGTGGCCGCCGCCACGTCCGGTCCTGGTAGATCCGCCGATCGAGATTTCCGGTGGTGGGTCGGCGCGTTCTGGCGCTACCAGCCCATCGGTCCCGGCCGGGCCGATTACGACTGGCGCGCGGTCCGCGCGCACGTACGGGGACCCGACGACAGGCCCATCAAAGCGTCGACCACCGTGCGGATCTTGAGCGCTCTGCCGTCACGGCCAACCCGCGAGAAGACGCCGCACTGAGCCTCCGGCCACACCCACCGGTTGCTTCGGCCCTCCGCGCTCAGGCCTACGCGCACCCACCCCCGGCCGTCATCACGTGCACGGCGCCAGCCCGGCCAGCATCGGCCGGCTCTGTCCTGATAGCCCGATCTCTGCCGGCGTCGTGGTCGACCTGCGGCCCGCGCCCTACCCCCGAAGGAGCCCGTTGCCATGGGCGAACGAATCCTCATCGGCGTCGCCGAGCCCGGCGGCGCCTACACCGCCTACTACCGGCAGTGGGGCGATCATCCCGTCCGGTTCGTCCCCGAGCTACGCCGGCAACGCCGGGATGAAAACGCCGGAGACACCCAGGCCATGGCGGCAGCCATCTATCACCTGGCAGACATCTCCGACGAGCCACTCGAACACAGCCATGTCAACGAAGCCGCCCAGTGGGACATGGTGTGGCTGTACCTGATCCACGTCGACGCCGACGCGGTCGAGGCTTACGCCGCGCGGCCGATCGACCGGCAGGGGATGTTCTGCCGGTGGGAGCTCTACAGCCGCCACCGACTGACCGCCGGCGACGACGACCTGTTCGCCCTCGACGGCACGACAGTGCGCTGCACGAACTGCGGCGCCGTCGACGACGTCGACTTCACGACCACCGTATCGGCGACCGCCGCCGGCCAGGACACCACCATCAGCTGCCGCCGCTGCGGAGCCACCGAAACCACCGACCCAGCCTTCACCGTGCACCGGCAGCCCACCACGTGACCTCCGCGGCGCAGACAGCCGGCTGGAACTGGCTGCCTCCGGACGACCCGAGAAGAACCCACTCCTTCATAACCGAATCCCGCACCAACTACACAGAGTGCTGGCCTTCGAGGGCAGACGGCTATCGCATCTCGGCCGCCAACCACACGGTCGACGCCCAACTCCGCAGCGATGACGTCAGCGAAGTGTTCACGCTGCTCGAACCGAGGCCCGGCAGCCTGAGCCTGCACGCCCAACTGACCGCCGGCATCACGGCAGGCCACCCGCGTCGTGATCGATGCGGGTCGCCGTCACCTGGACTTTTACGTCGGCAGGCCACGGGACCGCGCCCAGTCGCGCGGCCCGCTGACCGGCCTGGATGTCTCCCGGACGCGCGGAGGCGGCGGCTTGCCTGGCTGCACGGCCGCCCCGCCGTGCTCCACACAGTCTTGCCTTCCGCGCCGATCCCTGCGCCGAGCCAGTGTTCGCGACCATGCGGAACCACTATTCGCCATACAGACGATTTATCATGGAAGGAACAAATAGTGCCCTATCTCGTTCCGGCGTCGGTCTTCGACAGCCCGCAGGAAACGATCGGCGCGGTTCCGTTTTGGGTGGGCTACCACCCTGATACGGAGCTGGTCGCGATCTATCTCGATGACGAGCTCTTGGTCAAGCACGTGGCTGTGTTGAATCTGCTGGACAGCGCGGCCGCACTGGCCGGGCAGCTCGGCCTTCACCTGCCCACTGACGCCGCCAGCGTCGTCCTGATCGGATACGGGCCGCCCGCGGCGGCCAACACGCTGGTCGACATCGCCCACGTTCTCGAGCTGATGCTGCGCGTCCACGGGCTCATGCTGGTCACCGACGGCCACTGCGTCTGCCTTCAGCCCGACTGCGACTGCCCGGCACGCGGCGCGGGCATCGCCGTCGAAGCGAACAGCACCCAGTCCGCCGCGCACCTGGCCATGGGAGGGCTCGTGGCGCTGCCGTCCAAGGCCGCCCTGCACACGCTGGTCGCGCCGGATCGCGCCGCCCAGATCCGGATCCAGGACGCGGTCACCGCGCTCCCCCCGCATTTCACGCCCGAACAGGGCCACATCGAGTTCTCCCTCGCCCAGGCCAGGAATGGACGCCGGCTGACCGACGAGCAGGCCGCGCAGTTCGCGATGGCCCTGACCGATCACAGCCTGCTGTCCGCGGTATGGGCGATCACCTGCCGGTGCATGTGGCAACGCGATCTGTGGCTCGACCTGACCCGCAGGCTCCCGGACCGTTACGTCGCCGGCCCGGCGAGCCTGGCGGCCTGGTGCGCGTGGCGGCGCGGCGAACACGCTTTGGCCCGCTACGCCCTGGACCGGGCCCAGCGTGGGCCGGGAACCGGGCTCACCCCGCTCATCAAGAACCTGCTCGACGCGCACCTGCCCGCCCACCGCCTGAACTGGCCCATATCGATCTAAGTCCACAACCGGCGGTCCCGGCACACCACGACGCCGCAGCCGGAACCGCCGACGCTACTCAGGCCGCCCTGCCGAGGCGAAGGCCTGTTTCGAGCGCCGTTCGATGGTCACCCTCTTCCGCCGTTTCGAGGCGGAGCCGATCACCGAGCGGCCCCAGTACACGGTCCACGACCCGATCACGGTCGACAAGGGTGGTTCCCCGACCCGCTACAAGCCAGCCAGCCTCGTCTTGCCGGCAATCGCGAACGCCGTCGGCAGAACCGCATCACGCATTGTCCCGCCCCGAGAATGGCCGCTGGACCACCAGGTGGGAGACGGGAAACCACCCTGGAGCAGGAAGCCGCAGTGGCACAAAGCCCTCAAGTATGTAGATACGTTATTACATACTTGGTGTGGGGTAAATCCGGCGCCGGCCAGCAGGTGGATGGCTGCTGGGCCCTGCCCGGTGCTCGCACGGGGTGCTGGCCGCTGATCCTGGCCGCCCGCGGCTGGTTCCGCAAGATCCGCCCGAGACTCCGCTGCCAGGGATGGAAGCCGCTGCTGGGCGGGTCTTGCGGCCCTGCGCCGATCGGCCGGCCCGGGACGGATCGGGCCAGCACCGCTCGGGCGAGCGCCCGGGGCGGTTCCGCAACCACCTTCTCTGCTGGAGGCATTGCATCGTGACTACCGTTGCTACTCACACCAGCACCACCCCGGAGTCCGGGCGGGAGCCGGACTCCGAGGCCGATTCGATGGCGGGATCGGGCACCGATCTGCTGCCGGCACCCCCGGTGGTGATCGGCGAGATCGTCGAGGCCGAGGTCGTCGAGGGCGAAATCGTCGACGGGCCGGTGCTCAACACCGGCGACGAGGCACCGCGGCTGCCGTTCCGCGCCGGGCTGCTCGACGCTCGATACCTGCGGGAGTCCACGCGGTTCAGCCGCGGGGACGTGGGCGATCTGAGCGAACTCGTCGAAGGCATCCGGGAGCGCCGTGGTGTCAAGCTGCCCATGATCGTGCTCTCGGTCCGCGAGTCGGGCTCGGTCCACGAGGACTTCGAGATCGTGGACGGGCTGCGCCGCAAGCGGGCCGCGATCGAGGCCGGCTACTACGCGGTGCCGTGCTGGATCCTCGATGACGAGGCCGACATCGAGCTGATCCTGGACATGCTGGCGGTCAACGAGAACCGCAAGGACTACGACAGCGTCGAGATCGCGCAGGCGTATCAGACCATTCTGGATTTCGGCTGGTCCGAGGAGCAGATCGCCGAGGCCCGCCGTGTCCACGTCAACGAGGTCCGTACGGCGGTGCGGGCCCGGCAGCTCTCGGCGCCCGCACACCGGGCGCTGAACGCCGGAACGCTGACCTTCGAGATGGTGCAGGCGATCGACGAGTTCGCCGACGACCCCGAGGCCCAGCGCAAGCTCTACGACAAGATCGGCGACGAGTGGAACTTCCGCCAGGAACTGGCGCGGCAGCGCAACCGGCTCACCTACCAGCGCGAGCGGGATCTCGCGAAGGCGCGGCTGCTGCTCGCCGGCGTCGACGTCACGCCGCGACCGCGCAGCCTCGGCTACAGCGACGGTCCCATCGAGGTCGACAAGCTCGTCGACGCCGACGGCAAGGACCTCGACATCGACGAGGTCAAGACGCTCAAGGGCTTCCACGGCTTCGTCGAGAAGAACGGCGCCGAGGCCCGCACCGTCGTGTACTGCGACGACCCGGCCGCGCACGGCTACACCCGCCGTACCAGCGTGCCGGCGCAGTACCACGGCATGTCGGAGGAGGACGTCGCCGCCCAGCAGGAGCAGGAGCGGCTCAAGACCGAGCGGATCGAGCGACTGCGCCTGGCCGCCGGGGTGCGCCGTGAGTTCGTGGTGTCGGCCTACGGGAGCGCCAAGGCCGCTCGGACGCTGTTCCTCGACGCGCTGCGCGCGGTGAACCTCGGCAGCGCGCTGACCCGCTCGCCGGACCTGCACGACCTGTTCACTTCCCTCGGTGGCAGCGACCCGGACACGATCGCGACCGCCGGCGAGGACCGGCAGCGGCGAACCCTGGCCGTCAGGTTCGTCTGCCGCCAGGAGGCCAACCTCGACACGCTGGTGGACCGGCTGGCCAACCCGTACACCTACGGGCTGGACGAGAACGCCGCCCTCGCCTGGTACGAGCGGCTCGCCGCGCAGGGCTACCCGCTCACCGAGGATGAGCAGGAGCTCTGCACCGACCTGAGGGCCACGATCGACGCCCGCCTGGCCCAGGCCGAAAGCAACGACGAGGACATCGTCGACGCGGAACTCGTCGAGGACGGCGAGAGCGGTGCGCTGCACGAGTTCCCGCCGGCGACCGGGGCCGGCGAGCCCGAGCCGGTGGATGCCGAACTCGTGGACGGCCCTCTCGCCGAGACCGAGGACACGACGCTCGGGGACGCCGACCTCGTCGAGGTGTCCTTCGGCACGAGTGGTCACGACGACACCGACGACCTGACCGCGTTCGAGGCCGCGGCCTGATCAATCCGCCCCGCAGCGTGTGGCCCTCACCGTCTTCCCCCGGTGAGGGCCACACGCCTGGGCGGTTCTGCTCACGAAGGAGATGGTGACGACGGTGCGCTGCACCATGGCTCAGGCGTGGGATCGCATCAGCACGCTCGCCGCGGCCGACGCCGGCCGCCTGACCGGCTACACCCTGCTGGACAACCACATCCCGCCGATCCCCACCGGCGCGCTCACCGGCCCCGCGGCCCAACATTTGCATGAGAATCTCTACCGCGGCGCCGACACGGCCATCGACGGCGACAGCATCGCCTACGTCATCTGCAGCGACGACACCCCCGTCGCGTGGCTGACCTACCACGCGCAGGTCATCGCCCCGGCCGCCGACCTGTCCGACTACCAGATCGCCCACCAGGCGCAGGCGATCGACGCCCTGTCACAGCTCCCGCGCCGGGCGCTGGCGGATCTCGCGCGGCGGCGTGACCACCGCGAGCAGCGTGACCCCGGCACGAAACGCGACATCCGGCACGACGACACGAGCGTGCTGGTCGCTGACCCGGGCGAGCCGACGCTGACCTGGTGGACGACCCTTCCCGCCGACCTCGACCAGGCACGCACCCACCTGGCGGCGATCACCGGCGGCGGCGATGAGGCGCTGGTGCTCGACGCCTGCGGCTATGGCTCCTACGTTCTCGGCAGCCATCGGCTGCCGGTTCCGGTGCTGTGCACCATCGAAGCGCTGGCCACCGAGCACGACCTGCCGGCATGGGTCATCGGGGACTGGCTGAAGGCAGAGGGCGCCCCGCCATCGCAGCCGAACCCCGACACCGTGCGCGCCGAGTTCACCCGCGCCTACCTCGGGATCTTCCCGCATCAACGCGCCTACGCCCGCGTCCAGTTCCAGCAGCGTGGCTGGGGCGATGCGCTGGACGCCGCCGCGATCCCGCAGCGGCTGTTCGACCTGGACCGGTTCACCGCTGACCTGTTCTGCGACGAGGTCCGCGAGGTCCGTTTTCCGCACGGCCAGATCGCCGTGTTCCGCCGGCACACCCGCTGAGCGCCGGCACACCGACCTTCTTCCGTCCCCCTCGCGCGGCCCCGGGCACACCTGGCACCCGGGCCTGGGGCCGCGCCCAGCCAGGAGGAGACCATGATGACGCTCTACCGGACCTGGTCGCGCGATCTGACGGTGCGACGGCCGCTCACCTTTCTCGAGCTGACCGCCATCCGCACGGCGATCGACGACGACGCGGCCGACCCCTGCGACATGGTCGACCGCGCTGCCGCCGCGGTCTTCACGGCCCTGCTCGGCGCCGACGCCGTCGACGGCGAGCTCGACTGTCGTGCCGACCGTGCCCGGCACGCCATCCCGCTCACCCAGTGGACGGCGATCGCCGGCGCCGTCACCGACCGCGCCGCCGCGTGGGGCGCCGGCGTCGAGGCCGGAATGCTGGTCGCCGGGCTACTGCCCTCCTTCTACGACGACCCGGACACCCCCGTGCTGCGCCTGGATCCCGCCGACGGACGCTCACGGCTCGGCCATCTCGACCTGGCCCGCGAAGCGGCCGACACGATCACCGCCTGCGGCAACCACGTCGCTGAACTCGGCGCCGCGTACGGCACCGGCAGCAGCCGATACCAGGAGGCAGCCGACAGCTGGCGAGAAGCCCTCGAAGCCATTCTCGGCGCGCCGAGCCGAGGCCGCTGCCTCGTCCAGCCCGACGGACCGCTGTCGCTGGTCGTCAGCACCGACGGCGGACCCGGCTTTGCGATCACCTTCTGCGGCGAGCCGCACCGCTGCGCGCTGGACGGCTGCCACGCCGTGCGCGACGCCCGTGCGGGCGCCGAGCCGGTGTGGCGGCCGCGGATGTCGGGCGCCGCCGTCCATGACCACGACCACGTGCCTCACTACCCGTTCGACGGCCCACAGCCGGGCGTCTGGGTCAAGCACCCGTGACATCTCGCACCTGGCGGCCCGACGACTGCCGCCGCGCCGATCGCCCCTGCACCGTCCCACCCGCCAGCAGAAGAGTCCTGGTACCCGGATCCCACCTGCGCACCGTACTGCCGCTACTCGGCGGGCTGCACGCCGACGAGCACCGGGACGTGACCGCCACCGCAACCGGGCGCAACGTCGGTCTCACCGCGGTCGCGCCGCCGCGGGCGCGGGCACCGGCATCGTCATCGCGCTGGCCGCGAAACACAACGGCCTCACCGCCACCGAGCTCACCGCGCCCGGCAGTTCCGCGGCCGGTGATGAGATCGCCGCGGCTGCGCGACACGCGGTTGATCAAGGCGCAGTCCCGATCTCTCCGTGCGTCGGATAGATCAGCATGATCCGAGCCGCCAGTCGCTGCGTGGGCAGCCTGCTCGACCTTCGCCCGGTGGACCTCTCGGGCCGCCGTATCGATCTGCTCCTCGTATTCAGCTGCTACGAAGTGGCGCGCGGTGGTAGCCGAGAAGAGCACGCCCGCGACCATGCTTGGACGGTGCCCCTGGAGGCAATGCCGTTCAGATAAGGCGTCTGTCGAGGTCAGCATGGTGCGCTGATGTTGTGTGTGGATGCCGGTACGGTGGCTGGCCGTGACGTCATCGGTGGTAGAGGCAGGGTCACAGCCGTGGGGTCGGTTGACCGACCACATCTGGTTGGGTGTGGTGTCCGCCCGGTTCGACCGCGACCTGCTGGAAGAGGTTCTCAACCGCACCGAACGGCGGGAGAAGCGGGTCCGGCGGTTACCCGCGCATGTGATGATCCGCTATGTCATCGCGATGGGGCTGTACTTCGACGAGTCGTATGACGAGGTGATGCGCCGACTTGTCGGTAACCTGGGCAAACTCGGCTCCTGGAATGACGATTGGCAGGTTCCGAGTAAGTCAGCGATCACTCAGGCCCGGCAACGACTCGGTCCAGAGCCGATGAAGGCGTTGTTCGAGCGGGCCGCGGTGCCCCTGGCCACGCCGGGCACGAAGGGTGCATGGCTCGGCCGGCGGCGGTTGATGGCGATCGACGCGACCAGCTTCGACGTGGCCGACACGCCCGCGAACGTGGAACGGTTCGCCCGGATGGGCTCAGGGCCGAAAGCGTCGGCGTATCCGAAACTGCACGTCGCCGCCCTCGCCGAGTGCGGCAGCCACGCGATCGTCGGTGCGGTGCTGGGCGGCTGCCGGACCGGGGAACGCACCCTGGCCGCCGACCTGAGCACGGTCGTGGGTCCGGGCATCCTGGTGATGGCTGATGCCGGCCTGTTCTCCTATCAGCTGTTCACCAGGTTCGCAGCGACCGGCGCGGACCTGGCCTGGCGGATCGGGGCGTCGGTGTCGGTCGGGCACCTACGGTGGCTGCCGGACTGCTCGTACCTGGCGTTGATCTACGCCTCGGGGTTGAGCGCGGCCGCCGGGCGAGGCTGGCCGAGCAGGCCACAGCCGGTCAGGACGTTCCGGTCGAGGTGGCCCGCCTGGTGCGGGTGGTCGAGTACACGATCCCGGACCGCAAGCCTGACGGGGAGCTGATCGTGGTGGTCACCACCGTGACCGACCCGCACGAGGTGACCGCGGTCGACCTAGCCGGGGCGTATCAGCAGCGATGGGAAGAAGAGTCCGCGCTGGACGAGCTGAAGACCGACCTGCGCGGCCGCGGCGAGGTGCTGCGCTCGCAGTCGCCGGAACTGATCGAACAGCAGATGTGGGGACTGCTATTGGCGCACTACGCCATCCGCGCTCTGCTGCTGGACGCCGCGGACCCGGCCGGCTACGACCCGGACCGGATGTCGTTCGTCAAAGGCCTGCGGGTCGTGCGCCGCCAGGTCACTGACCAGGCGGCCACCACCCCCTGAGGACCTTTCCACCGCCCTGGCCGAGACGCTGGCCGAAATCCGGTCCCAGCCCAACCCGCCACGGCGGTACCGCAGCTGCCCCCGGGGTCATCAAACGCGCCCGACACAACTCCTACCGCGTCAAACGCCCCACCGACCGGACCGTTCGCCATCCCGGCCCACCCACACCCCATCTGGCCTGCCCCAACAGCCTTATCTGAACGGCATTGCCCCTGGAGGTGTCTGGACCGTGCAAGCAACTCCACCGAGTCGACCCTGCCTGATCATCCACGCAGAGCGGTTTCCGACTGGCGAACGCAACAAAATCAGCCAAAGGAAACGAGACGGCAAGATTTACCGTGACATCGACAGACAGTGATGTACGACACCTTGACATGAGGGTTAATTCGACCACACGCAAAGCAGAGATATGCGGTCGTTACCGACAGTAGAACAGCATTGCTGTCGATCATTGTCTATGTTCTACTACTTGCGTTTAGCGCTAGCCCACAAGCGGTGATCAACGGGAGGACGCATGGGTAGCCGACGAATGACTAGGATTTTGGCGCCATTTGCTGCCGTCGCACTGGTGTTTTCGATTGCATCTGCACCTGCGTTGGCAGCAGATACCGGGAGCGCAGAACCCGCTCCACCCCCGCAGAATCCGGGAGCGATTCAGCCGCGTACTTCGGCCGCGATTAATGCAGAACCAACGCCGACGTGCTCGAGACCCACCAATGGCAATCAGATTTGTTTTCACCCTGGAAATGGAAGTCGCACGTCAAGCAAGCGTCCAGCCGTTCTCGCTGTAAATCCGTACCCAGACATCTGCAAAAGCAGCGCCGACAACGGCGGTGAAGTCATGGCGGATAGCAGGCTTCAAGCCTGCAAGATCTATCAAGGCGCCTACCTTCTCACCACTCGGGTCGTCGGTGGAGTCCCCAGGGAAACCGGAAGGCTGTATATCGACCTTTGGGACTGGACGTATTCCAGCTACGACCTTCCGAATTGGACCCACCAAGGCGGCGTCGTTGGGGTAGCAACAGGAAGCTATGGCCCGCCCCTTCAATCAACCGTGTCGGGCACCTTCGGGGTTTCCGGTCAGTGCGCCGTCAATGGTGTCCCAAGTTTTTTGCCTCAACCGATGCAGCCACTCGGCACCATTCGATCCGGCGATGGCTCCGCCAGAACAACCGCGACGACCCTCGGAGCCGTGGGATTTTGCTCCACCGCGTGGAATTTGACGTTCGCCATTCCGGGGTTGAATCCTGTCTCTGTTAGCTCAGGAGATATGAGCGAGATCCGTTGTGACAATGCGGTCGGCGGTTATCTGCAGAATCCCGTTCGACCTGGCTGCGTAGTGCCGTGGTATTCCGCATCGGTTGTCTACAGCCAGAGTCGATACCCGTCCCTTGCATCACATGTTTCAAGGGCTCAGGGATCAAACCTCCCCGGGAAAGACTACTGGAACCCGATGTACCGAAGCACGGATCCTCAAGATGAGAGTGTCAATCGCACGCTTGCCTGCAGTGGAGCCCCGTCAGTACCTGATTTCTCATGCGATGAGTACCCCTTGGCTACTACCTACAACGGATTGCGCTACGGCGGCACACGACGAACGTTTGATGGATGTCAGATCAACGCCCCGACCAATGTAACGGACCCGGAAGGGGCGAGTGCTTGTATGATTCCAGCGAGTGAGAATAGCGCGCAGGGCGGCCTCATGTCGGGCTTCTATTACAACCATCGAGTGCTCGATCAAGATCCCTTCCTTGTAGCAGTTGGAAGCTAGCAGGTCCGATGGCACGTGCGCCCGGCACGGTAGACTCGATCAAGTCACCGTGCCGGGCAGCCTGCTGTCCGCCTGAACTGAATGGAGGATAGATAAGAAATGGTCAAGATGACTGCTCAGGAGCACATTTTGGCGATCGTCGATGGTCCCGACTTCCCAATCGACTCAGCCGATTGGACGAATGGGTTGGTGGCCCAAATGACTGTCGGATCCATGATTCATACGGGCGTCAATAGAGGATTTGTTGATGTCGAAGCCTTAGCAACAGACGCCCCTCCAGAAATATGGCAAGCGAGAGCCTGGTCAGAGACCGCAAATTGGGATGACATAATAGAGGTTAGCGTCGAGGCTCCCGGGGGGAATCTTGGCATTCACCAGTTGTCGTACGGACCCCTTGAATCGCCGCCCAGCCTGCCGAACATGAGTCCCTTCGGCCCAGGCACGTACCGACTCCGCGTGCACGCCCTGGGCAGGGATCTGCACTACGATGAAAATATCGAAGAATCCGGCGAACGCTATCTATTCATTACTTGGCCAGCAACATACACACCATCGCTGATTGTTAGGTCGACCAGCAGATGCGGCTATGGCATTCGGCTCGGCGAATCGACTAGGAAGGCAACAAAACCAACTCCGGACGTTGCGGCGCCGCCGACCCAGCAGAGGAAAGACGAAGCCCTACGGGCCCGCGGTATACATCGACCCACTCGTGACTTATGAGCTTCCCCTTCTTTGAGCGCTGCCCGGTGGCTGCCTGGTAACGCGAAAGTTGCATACAGACAGGCTTTTTGGCAGCGGACACCCCTCAGGGCCATTGCGTGTTCGGTGCGCAGCGTCTTGAGGTGGGGTAATACGGGTGATTGACCTCTGTGGAGGGTGCTCGGGGCGGGTGAGGCCGCCTGGGTGATCATGGGAGTTCTCTACGCTTCCAGGACGCCTTGAGGACCTCACCCGCGATGTCAGCATGCCCGATCCCTGCACTGTCCGCAGTCACCACCCCCACCGATACGCCCACTCGCCCTGTGACCGAGGGTGAACAGGCGGGCTTGCTGCACGCGTTA
The DNA here is from genome assembly GCF_003947245.1 of Actinoplanes sp. ATCC 53533. Classification (NCBI taxonomy): domain Bacteria; kingdom Bacillati; phylum Actinomycetota; class Actinomycetes; order Micromonosporales; family Micromonosporaceae; genus Actinoplanes; species Actinoplanes sp. ATCC 53533. Next base: position 22,445 of record NZ_QHHV01000207.1, read on the forward strand.
ACGGCGGTGCCGGATCCGCGGAGTCCGCATGGGCTGCGCTATCCACTTGCCGGGCTCCTCACGGTCGCGGTCTGCGCGGTGATGGCCGGCGCGTCGTCGGTGGCCGCGATCGCGGACTGGCTGCACGATCTGGACGACATCGCCCGGGCCCGGCTCGGCTTCCGCCGCGGGGTGCCGGTCACCAGCACGGTGTGGCGGCTGATGATCCGCCTGGACGCCGACCTGCTCGCCACCATCCTCGCGGGCTGGCTACGCACCCGGACCCCGCCGGCCGGGCGCCGGCGGCCGCGTTACCGGCAGGTCATCGCTATCGACGGCAAGACCGTGCGGGGTGCCCGCCGCGCCGACGGCAGCCAGGTGCACCTGCTGTCCGCTCTGGACACCAGTACCGGCATCGTCCTCGCGCAGGTCACCGTGAGCGCGAAATCGAACGAGATTCCTGCCTTCGCGCCGTTGCTGGACGCCGTCGAACAGGTCCTGGGCAGCGTGAAAGACCTGCTCTTCGTCGCCGACGCCATGCACACGCAGACCGGCCACGCCACCGAGATCGCCGCGCGGGGCCGCGCACCTGCTGATCCCGGTCAAGGGCAACCAGCCGACCCTGCACGCCCAGCTCAAGACGCTGCCCTGGGCCCAGATCCCGATCGGGCACCAGACCCGCGACCGCGGTCACGGCCGCCGGGAAACCCGCACCGTCAAAGCCATCACCCTGCATACCCCTGGCGGGATCGGCTTTCCGCACGCGCAACAGGCCATCCGGATCACCCGGACCCGCACCCTGACCAGCAGCGGCAAGACCAGCCGCGAAACGGTGTACCTGACCATCTCGCTGCCTACCGCCGACGCCCACCCAATCGACCTGCAGCGATGGGTCCGCGCCGAGTGGCTGATCGAAAACCTCGTCCATCACGTCCGGGATGTCACGTTCCGTGAAGATTCACATCAGGCCCGGACCGGCAACGGACCCGCCGTCATGGCCACCCTGCGTAACACCGCGATCGGCTTCCACCGGACCAGCGGAGAAACCAACATCGCCCGCGCCACCCGACGCGCCAACCGACGCCCCCACGACCTCATCACCGCCGTGACCAGCAGCAACCCCAGAACGCAATGACCCTGGGACACCCCTCACCACATGCACGACACCTGTTCACGCTCCATCGCACCGCCAAATCGCTCTGAGCAGGCAAAACGTGGCGCCATGGGCCCTTCACCCCAGCTTGACCTCGACAGAAAGGGACGATCCCGTCCGGCTCCCGCAAGGGTGACGGGATCTGGGAGATCGTGCGCCAGCACGGTTTCCGCAATTCGCGGGAGGTCGGCCTGCATATCCGGGGCAGCCGCCACCGCGACGCGCAGACCTGGCGGATCGAGGCCGCCGCGAAGGCGTTGCGGGCGGCGGGTTTCGAGGTGACCGTCGACATCGACGACCAGTGGCGGCCCACCGCCGACCGCGAGGCCGTCTACGCTGACCGCGTCGACGGGCACGACGAGCATGCCTCGAACGCGGCTGGGCGCCGTGACGCCCGCCAGGCCGCCGCCCACCAAACCCTCGATGGCATCCCGGCGGGCAGCCGATGACGCCCGGCCACCACTCCTAGGGCCAGGACCGCAACCGCCGCGAGCGGGCGCTGCGCCGCGAGGATCAGGCCCGCGACCTCGGCCGCGCCGCACAGGAAGCTGCCGGGCGGGCAACCGCGGTCCGATCCCACGACACCTACCGATGCGCCGCACGTCATCGCGCGGCGCATCCAGCGACTCGATGCCGAACAGCGGCGCTGGCAGCGCAACCTCATCTCGGCCTGCGAACACACGAGCCAGCAGTGGCGGAGAAGACCGAACGGCAGATCGCCCGGCTCGACGAGCAGATCACCCACGAGCGGGCCAAGCTCGGCGACCTCGCCGACACGCACACGTTCCTCGCGTGGGGGCAGGACAGCATCGCCGCGGCGACGTCAAGGTCGGTGGCGGTGGCTGGTTCCGGGCGACCCGGGTAAACGCGAAGACGGTCGGTATCGACACCAATGCCTGGCCAAGACGGTCCGCCACGACAAGATCTTCGGACGGCGCCGCAGCGGCATGCAATGGGACACCCCTGATGGCGAGCCCTGGCCGCAAGCCGACGCCGTCGCCCGGTGGGCGCGCATCGCACAGACGCTGACCGGCAACCGGCCCGGCAGCGGCGACCGCCAATCCGAGGCGAGTCTCGCGCGGTGTGCGATGCGGCTGTGCACGGCCTGACCACTACCGCATGCGAGGCGGAGGTAGCCGCGTTCACGCCCGACCCGGACGACCCGGACACCCTGGCCGAGCCGCGGCGCCTGGCGCTCGGCTACCTCAGCGTCTACGACCGGCTTCAGGCCGGCGAAGCGCCCGCGGACATCAGCGGCGGTCTCACCGTCGACTCGCGCGAGCCGGTGTGGCGGATGCCCGCCGGTGAACCGGTCGACCGGCACCCACAGCAGCTGCACGCCGGCGACATCATCGCCGGGATCTGGAACCGCGGTCCCAGCGGCCGATATCTGTGCCAGTCGTTCGCCGGGCACGTCAAGCACATCGGTGAGGTGCACGACCGTGGCCAGTACGGCCGGTGGGTGCATCTGACCCCTCGCCAAAGGCAGCGAGCATGACGTCGCCACCCATGAGTGGCTGGCCGTGCACTGCCGCCCAGCCCGCTGAGGTTCCCCGACCCAGGCCCGTATCCCTGCCCGCTGTCTCTGTCCCTCGCAGAGCAGGGGTGTGGGCCCCTCCCTCCCGGTCCGCCCGCCGAGATTCCCGGCTGGACCTGGATCGGATTCCCGTGCCAGCTCGCGCAAGAGCCGGCCGACCCGCACCGTGACCGTGACCGTGACCGTGACCGTGACCGTGACCGTGACCGTGACCGTGACCGTGACCGTGACCCGGACCGTGACCGTGGCCCGGACCGTGACCGTGGCCGTGACCCGGACCGTGACCCGGACCGTGACCGTGGCCCGGACCGTGACCGTGGCCCGGACCGTGACCGTCACTCTCTACGCCGTTACTCGAAACGCCCAGGACCGCTGGCGCCGTGTGGCATCAGCGCGGCGAGCCGAACCCATCCCGGAAGGATTTTTGTGATGACCCAGCACGAGTTCAGGGCACGCAGCCCTGGCATCCATGATCAGTGTGTGGCGCGAGCACCGTCGATGGTGTGCGCTTGTTCTGCCGCGCGAAACCGTGGCGTCGTTGGACCCCGTCGGCATACTGCACCCGGCACACCGCATGCGCCAAGCGCGCTGCCGCCGGCCGCGTCCGGCGGCCGCATGGCATCCGGCGCGGTCGAGCCGGCCGTCGGCGCACACGCCGAGGTGGGTGCGTCATGGTGAGTCGATCGCTTTCTCGCGCCGGGCGGGCCCGTCCTGCGAGCGCTGCGGAGCTGGTGGCTGCCGCGCTGCGCTATGCGGCCTTGGGGATCGCGGTGCTGCCGCTGCACACCCCCGCCCCGACGGGAAGGTGCAGTTGCCGCGACGGGGCGGAGTGCGCGTCGCCGGGCAAGCACCCGCGGCTGCGGCACGGATTGCTGGACGCGTCTACCCAGTCTGCGCAGATCCGGGCGTGGTGGCAGCGCTGGCCGTACGCGAATGTCGGCCTGGCCACCGGCACGGTGCTGGAGGTGGGTGACATCGACACCGGTGCCGCGCTGCGGACGGTGCTGGATCTGCTCGACGTGGTGCGCCCGCCCGGCCCGTTGATCCGTACCGGGTCCGGCTGGCATCTGTGGTACGCGGGTTCGGGGCTGCCCAGCCGGGTCGGCCTACTGCCGGGCGTCGACTGGCGTGGCCGTGGCGGTCTGGTCGTCGCGCCGCCGTCGCTGCACGCCAGCGGCGCCCGTTACACGTTCCAGCAGCCGTGGACGCCGGGTTCGGGCCTGCCCGCGTGCCCGCCGGTACTGCGCCGGCTGGTGCTGCCTGACCCGACGCCAACGCCGGTGACTGCGGCCAGCCCGATCGCGGACCTGGATCGCTACACCGAGGCGGCCCTGGCCGGTGAACTGGAACGGATCCGCCATGCGCCGCGGCCCCTGATCCGTGGTGGCCGACGCGTCGCCGGTGGCGGCCGTAACGACGCATTGAACCGGGCGGCTTTCCGGCTGGGGCAACTCGCGGCCCGGCACGCCGTGGACGAGGCCGCGATCCGTCGCCGGCTCACCGAGGCCGCACTGTCCGCCGGGCTCGGCCGCACCGAGGTACAGCGCACGATCTCCTCTGGCTGGCGGGCGGGCTTGGCTCATCCGCGCCGCTGACTGGCGACGCCGCGTGGCCGGTCGTGCGGGTCTGCCCATCGCTGTGCGGCGTTGGTATCGCGCGCCGAGCGGCTCGCCCGCGACGGTGGATCTGGTTGCGCTGGTGCCGACCGGCCCGCCGGCACCGTACGGGGTGCGCGGCAGCATCGTGGGCGTCGCCCGTCCGGCGACCGGTCTCATCCCGGCCAACTGCCGGACGGCCGCGGCAGCTGAACACCGCGCGGCCCGATCTGCAGCGCTGGTGTCACACCGGGCGGCGGGCTCGGTGGAGATCTGGGGCGTCCGGAGGTTCCGCCCTGAGGGACCCGAAGGTCAGCCCACCCGTGCCGGGGGCGCAAACCCGGCAGAACATCTTGGCGAGCGAGTCTCGCTGCGCTCGACGCCAAGATCTTCTGCTCAAGCAGTGCTTGCGCCCCCGGCCCATGGGTGGGCTCTGACCGGCCCCGTCAGCGCGGCACCCCGGCGCCAGGATCACCCGATCCGCACTCCGGCGGCTGTCGCATCAGCACCATCTGATCGGAGCCACACTGATGCACCAGCACATCCTCTCCGGCCGCCTCGGACGCCAGCCCCAGCTGCGATTCACCAATACCAGCGGCGCGGCGGTCTGCAACCTGGCCCTAGCCCATGACCGCTGGATCAGGGACGCCAACGACCAGTGGGAGAAGGTCGGCACCCAGTGGTACGACGTCACCGTCTGGGGGGAACTGGCCGAGCGTTGCAGCGAATACGCCAAGGGCACGAAGGTGATCGTGAACCTGCGCGACGACCTGAAGCCGCGAACCTTCCGACGCGGAGACGGCACGGTCGGCGTCGCGTTGGAGGTCACCGCCAACACGGTCGAGGCGATGCAGGAACGCCAGCCCAAGGACGACGACGCCGCCACCGAACCCCCGATCGACGCCTACGAGCCGCAGGAACACGAGCTCGCGTCCGCCGCCTAACACTCCCGCCGTCCGGGGCTGGTGTTCACCCGCCGGCCCCGGACCCGATTGCCCCTCGTATCCGATACTCACCAAGGAGTGCGTCGGCGTGAAGCAGTTCTTCAACACCGCTATTCAGGGCACCGTCCTCGGGCACCCGGAGCCGGGCCACACCAGCCACACCGGCCGCGCGTTCGTGGCCTTCCACATCGTGCACCGGATGGGCTACACCGACCGCAAGACCGGCGAATGGAACAGCCAACCGCCGATGGAGTTCGACGTCAAATGCTGGAATCCGGAGCACATGATGTTCGCCCGCGGCCTCAAGCCCGGCACCGAGGTCCTCATCACCGTGAACCGGCTGGTCCCCACGCTGTCCCGCAACGACGAACCAACCATCACGATCTACCCCGGCTCGCTCGTGACCGTCGGCGGTAGCGCGACCGCTCGCCCGGCCAATCGCCGCGGTCAACGTTCCGGTGACCTCGTTGTCACCCCCCACGGCGAGACCATCGACGCCGCCGCATGGCCCGAGGTCGTCACCGGCGACCTCACGATGGTCCACCACGGCTGACGAAATCCTTCAGCAGGGCCGGTCCGGCGGATGCCGGACCGGCCCTGCGTCATCTGACAGGAGAAGCCGTGTTCACCGCGACCACGCTCGCCGACCTCAGCAGCCACCTCATCGACCGTCTCTACCGGCACTCGTCCTGGGTGCGGCGGTGTCTGCGCCATACCCGCTACGCGCGCGAATACGCCGAGCTCGGGCTGTGCTGCACCGGTTGGTACTTCGAACACACCGACGACTGCCTCACGCCGAACCTGCCGCGCGGATGCAGCGACTGCTGCGCCCCACCGGGCACAGTGCACGAGTGCCCGTGCTCGTGGTTCTGGGACACGCCCGCCGATCTGCCCGGCGTCGACACCGCGCCCTGGCCGGACGCCGCCCGATGGCCGGGCCACGCCATCGACGACGAGCTGGACCAGCCGGACTACGCGGAATCCGGGTGGCCCGCAGCCTGAACCACGCCGCCACCGCCGACCAGACACCGCACCGACTGCGAGTTCCGGACCCACCTGTGGCTGGCCGTGCGCGGCCGGCCACCCAGCTGGCACCTGAGCATCGCGACCGGCCAGGCCCGCACCCAGCCCCGGGCGCGGGCTGGATGCGGGCTTGATCTGTCGGACCGCGAGGCGCTGTGCTCGGCCGAACCCCGCCAGCAGCAGGGATTCCCCCGGTCCCCTGCTGCGGTGTTCGGCCGGGCTCAGGGCACCACGGCCCGCATCGACACGGAGGCAACACACATGACCACGGTGGACATCCCCCGCACCAGCATCGACCCGCCAAGCTCGCACGGCGTGCAGGACACCAACGACCCGCAGCGGGCCAGCATGGCCGAGCAGGACATCATCATCGCCGGCCTGAGTACCGCCGCCAGGAACATGCAGCGGGAACTCGACGCGGCCAACGAGCGACACGAGCAGTCCGTGAGCCAGCACCGCGCCGACATCGCCGCCATCGGCGAGCGCCTTCTCGAAGAGGCCCAGGAGCGCCGGTGGTGCAGCGCATACGACACGGTCGTCGACCAGCTGAACAACCAGCTCACGGTGGAACTGCCGGTGCGCGAGCTGGACTACGAGGTCGAAGTCAACGTCCGCGTGACCGTACGCGTCGCGGCGCGCGGCGAGGACGATGCCGAAGACCGGGCCGGCGAGATCATCCGCATGATCGAACAGGACATCGACGAGCGGCCGACCTGCACCGCCTACCCGCAGGACTCCGACGCCTGGGACATCCGGCTCCTCTGAGCGCCGCGCTGTCGGGTGCCCGCACGACGGAGCCTTCCGGGCGGGCACCCGGCGCAGCACCGACCTGCCGATGCGACGAACCAGCGCAGCGCCGCCCCGTCCCGCGATCGGGCTCCGGGCCGCCGTCACTGGCCCTGCCACAGCGGCATCCCGCGTCAGGCGTTCACCGCAACGCCGACGCCTGCGTCCACCCCCGGGAGTGTTTCCCCACGCGACCAGACCTGACGTCTGCTCGTCAGCCAGCAGTTCCGCGGTGGGCGAACAGTCGGGCCCTACGCCGAGGCCGGCCCAGGCCGGCCAGGCGGCAGCGCCCCCGCGCACTGACCGGGCTTTCCGGCACGGCATGAACCGCCGGACATCCGCTGGTACAGCGAACGCGGTGGCAACCCCGGGCGACCGCGTTCGCCAGTCCGCAGAGATGACCGACCCTGCGGCGGCGGGCAAGCCGGCAAAACATCTTGGAAGCGCAGCAGCCATTCATGCCGCCGGCCAGGATTGCTGCGCTTCCAAGATCTTTTGACCCAGGAGCTGGCTTGCCCGCCACCACCGAGCCGGTCCCCCCGATGGCCTGTCAGCGCGGCAACCCCGGTGCGAACCGGCGGACGCCGCACCATCCGAACCCTTCGGAGGCAACGCCATGGACCAGAACGCCGGCACCAACGAGCAGCACACCACCGCCGCCCGCCGCCCGTTCCGCGCCATCGCCCGGCACCTGTCCCACCCGGTCGCGCACGTCACCGGACTCATCACCGCGCACACCGTCGCGCTGGCCCTGCTCCAGAAGACCCCGCTGTTCGCCCTGCTCGGTCTGCACTGACCCGCCGACGCTGCGGGGCCCGGCCGTACGGCCGGGCCCCGCAGCGTCGTACGCCGCGCGATCGTCACACGATCCCCGTCATCGACCAGGAGTCCCTGATGAAACCCACCCGTCCCCGTCCCGACCTCCTGCTCGTCCTGGCCAGCACTGAGCGGCACGGTGTCACCGAACTGCGCGGTACGGTCTGCTACCGCTACGACCCCGCCCTCGAATCCGGCTGGGACACCCACGAACCCGGCACGGTTCTGAGCCCCATTTTCACCGACCCCGCCGGCCGCTACGACCCCTACGCCGACCTGCACGTGCGGGCCGCGCTCGACGTCAAGGGCAACGTCAACGACGGGCGCAGCTATGCCTGGACCTACGAATTCCGGCCGCACTCCGTCGATCTACGTCGAGCCCAGAGCATGGCCTCCTTCTTGCGGCGCACCGACCGGCAGATGACTGCACTCGCCCAGCAGCTCGGCGCGCCGACCGACTTCGCCGGCTACCTCACCCGCTTCGCCGTGGCGCTCGGCATCACCGTGTTCGCCGAACACTCCGCCGAACTGCGGCACGACGGCACGCACTGGACGTGGATGGACGTCGACCAGATGCACGCCTGGGTGCGCCACCACGAACAAACCCCGACGGCCACAGCAGACCAGTCCTAACGCGGGAGCGGACGGACCACCATGACCCTGCATGTCGTTCAATACTCTGGCGGTATCGGCAGCTGGGCCACCGCCATGCGCGTCGCCATGCGGCACGGCACAGACAGGCTTGTCCTCCTGGCCGCCGATACCCGCGTCGAAGATCCCGACCTCTGGAGGTTCGTCGCCGACTCCGCCGCGCACCTCGGCGTCAAGCCGGTCATCGTCGCCGACGGCCGCACCCCGTGGCAGGTGTTCGCCGATCAGCGATTCCTGGGAAATTCCCTGATCGCCCCATGCTCGCTGCATTTGAAGCAAAAGCCCTGCCGGGCCTGGCTGACCGCACACGCGGACCCCGCCGACACAATCCTGTACGTCGGCATCGACTGGGCCGAGAAGGGCCGGATTCCCGGCATCGAAAAGGGCTGGGCGCCGTGGCCGGTCGAGTTCCCGATGTGCGACCCGCCATACCTGACCAAGCAGCAGATGCTCGACTGGGCCCGCGCCGAAGGACTGCGACCACCACGGCTCTACGACGACGGCTTTACCCATAACAACTGTTTCGGCGTCTGCGTCCGTGCCGGCCAGCGGCAATGGCGACACCTGCTCGAGGTCGCCCCCGAGCGGTACGCGGCCGCTGAGGCAGAGGAGGAGAAGCTCCGCGCCCACTTGGGCGACGTCGCGATCCTTAAAGAGCGCCGCCAGGGCGTGACCTACCCGCTGCCGCTACGGGAACTACGTCGCAGGGCGCACCATCCGCGCCAGCCTGGCTGAGTCCGGCTCTCGGCGCGGTGTCTGGGCACCGACCGGCGGGAATCCTGCCGCGCTTGGCACCGGCCCGGCAGGGGGGGCCGGGTCGACCAATCGTCGCGACAACCGGGAGCCGCTGGTGGGCGACACGCGCACGACGCTCCTGCCGGGCGTCGACCCGCCCCGGCCATAAGGTGCCGCATGCCGGGCCGCTACTCGGCTCATGCGGTGGTGCCTGTCGCTGTACCGCCACCACCCTGAACCCGACGCACCAGTACACAGCACACCAGCGTTGCCACCCCGAGGAAGCCTCCTCGTCAATGGGCAGCATCCTCATCCCTGGGCGACCGCGCGGCTGCCCCTCGCCCAGCCGGCGGCAGCGCCAACGTCTGCGCTTCGCGCGTACTCCGAGCGAGTAATTCCCGCAGCGTCTGGAGCCGCTTGCTGAGGGACCCGAGGTCAGCCCACCCAGTCCCGGCGGGGCTAGCCCCGATGCAGAACATCTTGGCAACTCGTGTCTCGCTGGCGCTCGACGCCAAGATCTTCTGCCCTGTGGCTTGCCCGCCGGACCGCGGGCGGGCTCTGACCGGCCCCGTCAGCGCGGCACCCAGCGCTGGGATCACTCGATCCCGCACGGGGCGCCGCATCAGATACAGCCTGATGGAGGCATCCACCATGACGGAGAACGTCATCGACCAGACAATCGCCGCCGCTCCGGCCGGTCAGGACTCCGCCGGGGCCGAGCGGCCGGCCGCCCCGGAGGGCTCGGTCTACCTGTCCGACGTCCTCGCCCTCGTGCGCAAGCACGCCAACGACAACGGCTGGTGCCGTACCGCCGAGTCCGTCACCACGCAGGCCTTGAACGAAGGGCTGTCGTTCAAGCCCCTGCGCCGCGTGCCCGGCCAGGGATGCGGCGACCCGTCCTGCCGGATGTGCTACGGCGACCGTGCCGCAACGACCGACACCGACCTGGCCGACGAGCGGTTCACCGCGGCCGACGGCACCGATCCGTTCATCACCAAAGCCCGCCTGAAGACCGCCATCCGCAAGGCCATCGACCTCAGCTACGACTGGGACGGGCCTCTCCGCCTGTACCACGAACTCATCGACACCTACCAGCTGGACGAGGTCCCGCTTCCGGTTCGCACGTACACGGTCACCTTCACCGTCACCGACGAGCAGCTGCACGGACGAGCGGCTGACCAAGCAGGCGCGGCGTACGCCCTGGAGTACGCGACCGTGGCAGACTTCACCGTCTCGGTCGAGTCCACCACCGAGAAGGCCACAGCAACCCTGACGTCATAGTCAGGACGTGCTGCCCGGCCGGTTCGCATCCGGCCGGGCAGCACACCGCCCAGGGACCGTTCCAACACCTCACCGAAACGGCCTACCGACCGCTCGATTCAGGCGAGCCCATAGCCCCGGCGCCGTTGACCAACAGGACCAAGGAATCCGCAGGCCCGGCTGGGGCGGTGAGGCGCTGCACGAAAGTCAGCGGTACGCGCTGCGAGACGCCCTTCCGCGCTCCGAAGCTACAAGCCGCAGACGTGCCTCCTGAGACATTCGGACGCTGGAGAACACAACAACAGCCACGGTGTGTACGTGTGCGCCGGCCACCGCCAGTGGTTGCACCTGCTCAAGGTCGCCCCCGAACGGTACGCGGCCGCTGAGGCTGAAGTGGAGAAGCTCCGGTCCACGCTCGGCGACCTAGCTGAAGGAACAACGCGCCGGTGCAACGCGGCCCCTGTCCCTGCGAGAACTCCGCCGCCGCGCGCAGCAGCCAACCGCCTAGCCGGACCCGACCGGCCCGACCCGGCCCCACACGTGGACACGGCAGCCACTCGTCGAGGAGTGGAAGAGCGAGCCCCGGGCGGCGGTGCGGGCCGCCACCAAATCCGGGTGCCGCACGGCCCTGCCGTCGGCCGGACGGCGCACGGAGCTCGGCACAGCATCTGGACGCCATGGTCGCGCGGGCAGCCGGGTGCGAACCCCTACCTCGAGGTCGGGCACGCGGCGGCTATGCCGGGAGCGGACGGTGCGGCGCCGCCGACTGGCGAAACGCAGTCCTGGTCCCGGCTACCGCCTGGCGGTGATCGAGATGCGGTCGGCCGCCGAGTGCCCGGGGTACCGCGCTCGCCGACCACGAAGCGATGACCGACCCACCCGGCGGCGGCAAGCCCGGCAAAACATCTTGGAAGCGCAGCAGCCATCTATACCGCCGGCCAGGATTGCCGCGCTTCCAAGATCTTTTGACCCAGAAGCTGGCTTGCCGCCGCCCGTGCGCGCCGGTCCCACCCCGGCCCGTCAGCGCGGCAGCCCCGAGCACTCACCGGCGGCCGTCGCACACCGATCGCACCGCCAGGAGGCGACGCCATGTACCAGAACCTGCCCCTCGCCGACCGCCGTCAGCGCCGCGACGCCCGCCCCGACCGCAACAACAGCCACTGCGTGCTCGTCGGCGAGAAGGAGTTCTTCAACCCCGCCGACCCCGCCGACTACCGGGAATACCTCATCGTCCGCGCCTACGCCAACCCCAGCGACCACCTGCAGAGCCCCCTCAGCCGCATCATCAACGACCTCGACGAGCGCTGACGTACCCCCGCCCGCGGAGGGCCACTGGCCCTCCGCGGGCCGGCGTCAGCCCGGCCGGCCCTGGCGGGCCGGTAAGACGGAGCGGCCTTCGGCCGCTACAGAGACCCTCTTTCGGCCACTGGCTACGCCAGGAGGGTAGGTTGCGCGACGACGTCCACCAAATCCGCCGCGGGCGGGTAAATAAATTCTGCACACCCCACAGAATTTTTTTACCCGAAACCCCCGCACCGAATTTGGCTCCCGCCGCCGCGCAACCTGGCGAGCAAGCTCGCCGCCACCGGCCAAAAAAGCGCCTCAACACCAAAGCCCACGCCAACCTAGCTGCGAAAACAGCACGAATTGCGACGTGCACTATCCGAAAGTTAAAAGAGAAAAAGGCATTCTTTTCCTACCAAAGATAGACAAAGACAGCTTAATACTGATAGGCTTCTATTTGTCAGCGAGGGCAAACGCTGACGACACAGGAACACAAAACCATAGGAGACCACACGTGAGCATCCACAAAATCGATGTCCGTGACGAGAGCGTCAACAGCGTTGTTGTTGGGTGGGAGAAAGCGTTCGGCTCATTCTGGGCGCACGTCTACCTTGCAGGCGACGGCAGCGGCTACCCGTGCCCCAGCCGGGAAATCGGCGGAGACTTCCGCGAGGTCAAGGACCCCGCGATCGTGATCGACTTCGTCCGCCCCTACGCGCACGTTCCCGAAGATCTCGCCGCGATCCTCGCGGCAGACGCCGAGACCGAGGGCACCTGCGACATGCCCGCAATCCTCGGTATTCAGGAAGGCACGTCGACCGCGTACGACCTCAGCGAAGCCGCCATCCCGTTCTAACCCGCGCACCGGCCGGGGAGTCCCTGACTCCCCGGCCGCCCCATGTCTGGCCCACCGCCGCAAGCTGAGCAGCCATCCGCCGACTGCGACCGGACCGGCGCGCATCGAGCACGCCGCCCCGGGCTGCCGCGCCCACCGCTCACGGCCGCACCACCCCGGCCACATTCCGCCAGGACCCGCGCACGTAAGAGGCCGACGGCCCCCCGAAGGGGGACACCCCTCGCGGGATGTACCGGGCAAGGTCCGTCGGCCGACACAGGCAACACACCAGCGCTCACGCGCTGGTCTGAAGACCAAGGACCAGGTTAGCGCGCCGCGCCCCTCCCGCTCAACCGACAATCCACCCAGCCCGCCGGGAGCCGTCCGTGCCCACCACACCGCAGCCGTGCGCCACCATCACCGTTGACGACCTCGCCGCTATCGCCGCGAAAATCCAGCGCCTCACCCGATCGGCGAGTCCCGGCACCGCCCGGAACGCCCGCCGCATGGAGGCGATCTTCAACAGCTACGGCATAGCCTTCAACGACGCACCCACCACCGACGGGGAGACGCCATGCCGCTAATCAACAATGACGATCTCGGCCGCCGCATCGTCCGCATCGGCAAGGTTCTCGGCATCGGCGGCGCAGCCCTCGCGATCATCGCCGTCCTGCTGCTCATCGCCGCAGTAATCCTGCTGCGCTAACCAAGCCAGGGGTAGCCGCTCAACTCAGCACCGGTCTCTCAACCCGCACCGGTTCCGGCGCCTCAACGCCCGCCGCCGGAACCTCCGCCGCCGCGCGTCCCGTCCGCGCTGCGCCGCTACCCCGGGGACGACCACGCCTCCGAGCGACGACCACGCCGCCGGTCAGCTGCTCCACCCGCGCCGTAACGTCCTCCACCGGCGCCCGCTGCTGACCCAGCCGCACCCGCGCCGGAGTTTCCTCGGTCAATACCGCAGCCACGTCCGCAGGCACCAGTGAGGCCAGCACCGCCAACGCGACGTCCGCGCCCCGCTCGGCGTCCGCCACCGCCGCATCCAGACGCGCAACCTCCACCGACCGCCGCTCCACGGCACGGCCGACCGCTGCCGCAGCCTCCGCCGCCGCTTCCAGCGCCACACGCTCCGCCGCCTGCCGCGCCTTCAGCCTCTCCACCGCTTTGTTTGTCATCTTGCTAGCCATGACGTCAATGCTACCCATTCCTTCCCTTCACCCTCCACACTCAACCATCGTTGAAAAGTAGTCCTAAATTCCTCCCACAATCGTTCACCATTGGTCCTATCACCTATGGCCAGCACACCCTTTAGAAGGCCCATCTACAACCTTCTTTTGATTAGCACACCCCCTGGCATTCAAATGTCGAAAACGGGCCTGACGCGACGTACTCTCGCTGCCATGCTCACGGTTACTCGCATCGCGCCGGGCGCCGGGATCGCCTATCTGACCAGGCAGGTCGCCACCGGACGGCACGACTTTCGCCCCGCCGCACCCAACGCGGTAGTCGCCTATCACGGCGACCCGACCGCACACGGCGAAGCACCGGGCTGGTGGGCCGGCCAGAGCCAAGCGCTGTTCGGCGTCCACGGCGAGGTCACCGAAAAACAGATTCTGAACCTGATCGGAGAAGGCAAACACCCAGACACGGGCGAACAACTAGGCCGGTTATGGCGCCAGTTCACCGCGATGGACGACGACCAGCGCAAAGACGCCGTCGAAAAGAAGTGGGCAGCACTGCCCACCGATGCCACCTACGAGCAGATCGCGCAGGTGTGGCTGCGGATCTGGACCGCGCCGGAACGGCACCCGGTCGCCGGTTTCGACGTCACCGTCTCCCCGGTCAAATCGGTGTCGTTGTTGTGGGCGTTCGGCGACGACCGGGTCAAACAACAGGTGATGGCCGCCCACCACGACGGTGTCCGCGCCGCCCTGGCCCACCTACGCGCGCACGGAGCGTTCACGCGGCTCGGCACCAACGGCATCGTGCAGGTCGACACCGACGGGCTCGCCGCGATGGTCTTCGACCACCGCATGTCCCGCGAAAAAGACCCACAGATCCACTCGCACATCATCGTCAGCGCGAAGGTCCGCATCACCCGCGACGGCCGCGAGGACTGGCTCGCCCTGGATTCCAAAGCGTTCTACCAGGCGACCATCAGCGCGCGGGTGGCCTACGAACGCGCCGTGGAACACCAGCTGGGCCAGCGGCTCGGTGTGCGGTTCGCCGCCCGCGACGGCTCACCGATCCGGGAGATCGTCGGCTTCAGCCTGCGAGCCATCGCGCTCTACTCCAAACGGCGCGCCGCGATCGAAACCGAGATGGAGGGCCGGACGGGCGACCCGGCCGGACGGCGGGACTGGATCCCGGTCGGCCGGTGGCGGCGCTCCGCCCAGGACGCCACCCTGCGCACCCGGCAGGCCAAGGGCGAACCTGAGTCGACCATCGAGGCAGTCGCGCGGTGGCGGCGCGAAGACCGGCGGGCCGGACTGGACACCACCGCCGAGGTCCGGCATATCGTCGCCGGACGCAGCCCCGACCACATCGACCGGCAGGCCCAACACGTCATCCGCCGCGCGCAACACGGCCGCGCCGGCCGCCGGCTGAGGGTCGACGACCTCGACCAGGCGGCCCTCGATGCCGGGTTGGACAGCGACCAGCAGCGTGCCGCAGTCGTGACCGCGGCCATCCGGCGGGTGCCGCATCTGGCCGTCGAACGCGCCGTCGACGAGGTCAGCGCCGACCGGGCGGTATTCAGCATCAACCACCTTGAGCTGGCCATCGGCCGGTACCTACACGTCGACCCCACCACCGACCGGCCCACCGACTGGCGGCGCGTGCAACGCCTCGCCGCCCAAGCGGTCCGCACCCGGGCCGGTGGGCTGCGGGTCCTCACCCCACCCGCGCTGGTCGATTGGGGCGAGACGCTGGTGCGCAGCAGCGACCGGCAGAGCATCTACAGCCGGCACCGCGACCTGAAACTATCCACCGAACCCGTCCTGGCCGCCGAGAAAGAACTCATCGCCTACGCCACCCTCCACGGCGCCACCGCGGCACCCGCACCGCTGCTCGATCAGGTCGCCGACCGGCTCGACCTGTCCGACGAGAAACGCGCCGCCCTGCACTTCGCGATCGGCGACACCCGCCGAGTCACCGGGATCGTCGGGCCGGCCGGCACCGGCAAGACCTACCTGCAACGCGCGGTCGGCGTCGCCGCCCGCCACGCCGGCATCCCCGTCCTCGGCCTGACGGTCGGGCAAAACGCGGCGTTCGTGCTCGCCGACGCCACCCGCGACGGCGACCAGCCCGGCATCCGCACCGAGAACATCGCCATGTGGCTGCACGCCCAAGACAACCCGCCCGAGGGCACCACCCGCGACGACTGGGCCTTCCGGCCGGGCCAGTGGGTCATCGTCGACGAAGCCTCCCAAGCCTCCACCCACGACCTGGTCCGGCTCACCCAGCTACTCGAATCCGTCGGAGGAAAACTCATTCTGGTCGGTGACCCCGAGCAGATCTCCGCCATCGGACCCGGCGGCATGTTCCGCTACCTCACCTCCCTCGGCCACACCACCGAACTCCGCGAGGTACGCCGATTCGCCGACGCGTGGGAAGGCCCCGCGTCGCTGCGACTGCGTGAGGGCGACACCACCGTGCTGGCCGAGTACGACCGCCGTGGCCGCGTCCTGGCCGGGCACCGCACCGAACTGATCGCCCACGTGCTCGACGGGTGGGCCGCCGACATCCTCCAAGGTCGTACCAGCCTCATCCTCGTCGAAACCGAAGCCGAGGCCGCCGACATCGCCACCCAGGCCCGAAGGCTGCTCATCCGGGCCGGCCTCGTGCAGCCCGGCCCCGCCGTGGAGCTGCGTGACGGTACCCGCGCCGGCGTCGGAGACCTGGTCGTGACCCGTCGCAACAACCGCACGCTGACCGCCGGGGAAACGTTCGTCGCGAACCGCACCCAATGGCGCATCGTCGACCTCAGCGCAGGCGGTGACCTGCTGGTCGAGAACACCACCAACCAGGCCCGCACCACCCTGCCCGCCGCGTACGTCGCCGAACACGTCCAGCTTGCCTACGCGGGCACTGTGGACTCCGCGCAAGGCCGGACCGTCGATGTCGCCCGCGCCATCATCGACCAAGCCACCACCCGCCCCCGGCTCTACGTCATGGCCACCCGCGGCCGGCTGCTCAACCTCCTCGGCGTCGTCACCGCCGACGAACCCCCCGAATCCCACCCACCGGCACCGCCCACCGCAGGGATCACCGTGCTCGCCGGGATCCTGCGCGAGGACAGCAACGACCGGTCCGCCACCGAAACCGAACAGACCCTGTGGGCAGACGCCGACACGCTGCGGTACTGGGGGCCGGTCTACGACGACCTCACCGCCCGCGCCACCACCCCGACCTACGTCACCGTCGTCCGCACCGTGGCCGGACGCGGGGTCGCCGACAACCTCACCGCCGACCCGGCCATGCCCGCCCTCGCCGCCCGCCTTGAGGCCCTGGCCGCCGCCGGCTACGACCCCGTGCAGGTCCTCACCGCCGTCGCGTCCGAGAAGGAATTGCGCACCGCCCGCGACACCGCAGCCGTGCTCGCCTGGCGCATCGACAAGGCGTTCGGGGACATCCAGCCCGACCCGGCGGTCGCGCTCAGCCCCGGCCAGGCCGGCACCTACACCCAGCGCGCGCCCACCGTCGACGGCGACATCGGTACCGCGGTGCGCAAGGTCGCGGCGATCTGCGACACCCGCATCGACGCCCTCGCCCACCAAGCCGCTGACCAGCAACCGGCCTGGACCACCGCGCTCGGGCCGTACCCCGGCGACGAGCCCGGCCGCCGACAGTGGATCAGCCGCGCCGCGATCGTCGCCGCGTACCGCGACCGCTACCAGATCACCGGCGACCAGCCGATCGGCGTCGAGCCCCCGAACCGCGACATCGGCCGGTGGCAAGCATGGCAACGCGCGCACACCGTCCTCGGCATCGCCACGCTCGCCGGCCAGATCCAGGCCGCGACCGACAACCAGCTCCGCGCGCTGATCACCGCGCAACGCGACGCCGACGCTTCCGCACCCGACTACGTCGCCGGACGCCTACGCGTCGCGCACACCCAGCTCGTCACCGCTGAACTCCACCTCCGCGACACCCGCGTCGACCTCGCCACTGCCCAAACCACCGCCAGCGCCGCTACCCGTAACGCGGACGCCGCCAGGCCGCGGTGGTGGCAGGCCGGGCCGCTGCATACCCAAGCTGCTCTCATCGAGCAGAACGCAAAGTCCGACGCGCTGCGCGCCGCCTCCCGGGTCGAGGAACTGCAGGAGCGACTCGCCGACGCCCGCGGCCGAGTGGCCGCCGCCCGCCAAAACGTCCACGTCCTCGAGGACCAGCACGCCGTCTGGGCCGGCTGGTACACCGACGCCCTGCCCACCCGCTACGCCGGCCTGGCCGCCGCCGCCGAAGCCGCCCGGCGCACGCAGCAACTCGCCACCGACGCAAAACAACTCGCCGACGCCGTCCAACAGACCGCCGCCCGTGTACGTGCCGTCGACGCCACCCGGCCCCACCCACACACCCGCCCCGTCCCCGGACGGCTCGCAGAAGAAGCCGCCGCCGGATACCAACGCGTCACCGACATCCCCGATGAGACGGCGCCCACGGCCGACCACGACATGGACCTCGGACATGACTGACACGCCTCACTCCAGCCGCCACGTCATCGCCAGCGGGCGCCTTTCCCCTGCCACCCCCGCGTGTGACAGCAAGAGCCGACGATGACCGGCTACCCGGTTGCGTTCGCCGACGAGGCGTTCATCAACCTGCGAAACCACCCCGGCGTCTACCTGTTCGCCGGGATCGTCGTCGACAGCGACGACCTGTCCACCGTCATGGACGCTGCCCGCCAAGCAGCCGGCGACCAAGGCCCGTTCCACGCCACCGACCTGTATCACCGCGGCCACATCACCCCGATCGAAGACATGCTCGACGCGGTCCAGGCCCACGCCGGTTGGAATATCGTCGTTGCCCAGGCACCGATCACCGGTACGCAGGAACACGCCCGCCAGGCCGCATTCACCCGGCTGCTGCAGCAGCTCAACGAACAGAAGGTGCGCGATGTCGTCGTCGACACCCGCGCCGGCCAGCGCGAACGAGTGCAGGCGCAACTCGAAGGGCGCAAAGTCACCGCCGCCGATCTGCCCGACGTGACGACCTACCGCAACCTCGTGCGCACCCACCAGATCAACGCGCGCATGCGAGTCCTGCACGTCGACGACCGCCAGCAGCCAGGCCTGTGGATGGCCGACGCCGCCGCATGGTCATTCCAACGGGCCTTGGCTTACGACGAACCGCAATGGTGGAGCCGTATCACAGAGATTTCCAGCATCATCGACGCCCGCACCGGCGCAGAACTGTCCCTAGACAGCAACAGGGCCGCTCCACCCAGTGGCGAACGCGGCCCCGAACACCTGAGCCAAAGTGCTCAAGCGCCCTTGTTGACCAATCAATGGTACACCCTCACCGGCGGCACCACGAACAGGACGCTAGGCCCCGGGCAGGTCTTCACCAGCCTTCTGCACCAGATCGAAGCCGCCCACAGCCGTGATCTCCAACAGCACGTACTGCGCCAGGTCGTCGAGCTGAACCGTGGAGTTGCCGAGCTAACCGCAGCCATCCATTCATCGACAGAGGTCGGCCAGCCCGCA
>NZ_QHHV01000208.1:0-10673 GCF_003947245.1 Actinoplanes sp. ATCC 53533
ACCAGCCAGGCGACCAGGAAGCCGATCGAGTACAGGAAGCCGTCGTAGCCGTACAGGGCGATGAGGCCGGCGATGCCCAGGAACGAGGCCGCCGACATGTAGTCGCCGCCGATCGCCATGCCGTTCTGGAAGCCGGAGAAGGACCGGCCACCGGCGTAGTAGTCGGTCGCCGTCTTGGTCTGCCGGCTCGCCCAGATGGTGATGCCCAGGGTGATCGCGACGAAGACGAGGAACAGCGTGATGGTCAGCGAGCGGCTCGATGCGCCGTCGGCGTCGGCCGCGAGGTAAAGGTGCGGTTCCATTACTTGGCTACCTCCGGACCCGTCTCGGTGGCTTCGTCGGTTCGGGCCGCGGCGCCGCGGGCAGCGGCACCGGCCGTCAGTTCGTCACGGATCTTGTCGGCGATCGGGTCGATCTGCTTGGCCGCGAACCGGGAGTAGTACCAGGCGATCAGGAACGTCGAGACGAACTGCAGCAGACCGAGCAGTAGCGCGACGTTGATGTTCCCGATGAGCTTCACGGACATGAAGCCCCGGGCGTACGCCGAGAGCAGGACATAGAGCGCGTACCAGAGGAAGAACGCGACGGTCATGGGAAAGACGAAGTTGCGCAGCCTGCGGCGCAACTGGGCGAACTCATCGGATGCCTGGACCTCGAGGTACTTCTCGGTCGGCGTGGCTTCGGTCGTCAACGTGGCTCACCACCTTCGTGGGGGCGGGTCTTTTCCGCACCGTACGAAGCAGTGGTGGCCGTCACTGGCCGCCGGTCGACAGGTGCGCCGAGCGGCACCCCTGTTGCGCTTACCGGTCGAGGCCCCGATACCGGCCACGGAAGTGGAGCAAAGGGACACCCCCGGCGTCATCGAGCTGAATCGCCTCGATCGTGGCCTCGACGAGCAGGCCCCAGCCGTACGGCCGGTGGTCGTCGAGCCGGCAGCCGGCCCACGTGCCCGCGCCGGCCGGCACCCGGCCGTATTCCGTCTCGGTCCAGCCGTCGCCGGCGAAGAGGCCGCCGGGGGCGGGCATCAGGCCCGCGAACCGGTCGGCGAGCTGCTGATCCCCCGGCCCCAGCGGGGTGACGGCGAAGCGCCCGGCCACCGAGACGGCGTCCCAGAACTCGCTCTCCTCGTCGACGAGCCCGAGCACGCGGCCGGGACTGCCGTCGGCGACGAGCATGGAGGAGACGGTCAGGCCGGCGGGCCCGGGCGCGGTCCAGAGCGTGACGGGCGCGGCCAGCCGCCCCCGCAGCCGGCGGACGGCGGATTTGTCCTGCTCCGGGGTGGCGAAAGGGTCGCTGGAGTGGATCTGCGCGCCGGGCTCGACAGGTTTCACGGGAAACATTGTGCCGTCCGGCCGGTACTATTCGAGCTGTGAACACCGCGTGCCCGCAGAACTGGCGCTCGTCCTAGCGACGGCCGCCACTTCCGCACGCGCGGGCCGTCCCCATCGGACGGCCCGTTCTGTGTTTCCCGGGGCGTCCGCCGACCCCGAAGGAGACAGAAATGACTACCCAGATCACCCGGTCGCTCGGTATCGAGGACCGCATCGCCGCCCGGCCCGGCGACTTCCGCGTGCTGACCGGCGACCGTCCCACCGGCCCGCTGCACCTCGGCCACTACTTCGGCACCTTGCGCAACAGGGTCCGGCTCCAGCGCAGCGGCGTCGAACTGATCGTGGTCGTGGCCGACTATCAGGTCCTGACCGACCGCGACGTCGCCGAACGGCTGGGCCCGACCGTGGACGGGCTGATCCTCGACTACCTCGCCGCGGGGCTCGATCCGGCCCGGGCCACGATCTTCACGCACAGCGCCGTGCCCGCGCTCAACCAGCTCGTCCTGCCGTTCCTCAGCCTGGTCAGCGTGCCGGAACTGCAGCGCAACCCGACGGTCAAGGACGAGATCGCGCACTCGCGGCAGGGCTCCGTCAGCGGGCTGATGTTCACCTACCCGGTGCATCAGGCCGCCGACATCCTGTTCTGCAAGGGCAACCTGGTGCCGGTCGGGCAGGACCAGTTGCCGCACGTCGAGGTCACCCGGATGGTGGCCCGGCGCTTCAACGAGCGCTACGGCCCGGTCTTCCCGGTGCCGGAGGCGTTGCTCGGCGCCGCGCCGCTGCTGCTGGGCACCGACGGGACGAAGATGAGCAAGAGCCGCGGCAATGCGATCGCGCTCGCCGCGACGGCCGACGAGACCGCCCGGCTGATCAGGAGCGCCAAGACCGACGCCGACCGGCACATCAGCTACGACCCCGACACCCGGCCGGGGGTGTCCGGGCTCGTGCACCTCGCCGCGCTCTGCCTCGACCGGGATCCGCACGAGGTCGCCGCCGGGTTGGGCGACGCCGGTGCCGCCGCGCTGAAGCGGACCGTCACCGAGGCGGTCAACGAGTTCCTGGCGCCGATGCGGGCGCGGCGGACCGCGTACGCGCGGGAACCGGGCCTGGTGCGGGAGGTGCTGCGCGCGGGCAACGCGCGGGCCAACGCCCTCGCGGAGCAGACCCTTACCGAGGTACGGGAGGCGATGGGCACCCGCTACTGACTCACTGACGAGTGGTGATCGTCGCCAGCAGCTCGGGCATCCGCCTGTCCAGCATCGGGCCGGCCAGCCGGAGCCCGAGCAGCAGGGCGCCGGCGCCGTAGAGCAGGCCGAGCGGGAGGCCGATCCACAGCCAGACGTCGTGCGCCAGGAAGGCGACGAGCTGCATCGGCACGGTGAGCAGGGCCGCACCGAGCATGGCGGCGAAGGTCAGCAGGCCCTTGGCCATGCCGCCACCGGAGGACAGGGCGAACGGGTTGGCCGTGTCGGGCAGGGCGTAGGCCATCCGGACCGAGATCGGCAGGACCAGGGCCAGGCCCACGCCGTACGCCGCGGCCAGCATGCCGACCAGCGCCGGGATCGTCTCCGGCCGGCCCACGGCGAGACCGACGACGACCGCGATCACGAGCAGGGTCGGTACGACGTACACGGAGAAGCCGGCGACCCGCGAGGTCAGCTCGAGCCGACCCGGGACGCCGGCCACGACGTTGGCCGCGTAGGCGCTGCCCTCGAAGCCGAACTGATTCGCCAGGCTCACCGCCGCCAGCGCGCCGACGAAGATGAGCATGCCGGTCGGAGCGCCGGCGGATCCGCTGCTCACGCCGATGAAGACCGGCAGGAAGACCCCCACCACGCTGAACGTGATCAGGCTGGCCCGGCGCCGCGTCTCGCGCCACCAGTACCGCATCTCGCGGGCAGTCAGCGCGCCGAACCGGGTGCGCGGCAGCCATCCCGGCACCAGCTGGGCGACCGGCTCGCGCGCCGACTCCGCTCGATCCCTGCGGCCGGAGCGGCCGACGGCGCCGAGCATCGCGCGCTCCAGCGTCGCGGACCACCACCACAGCAACAGGCCGATCGTCGCCAGGACCAGGACGAGCTTCACCGGTACGGCCCAGAGCCGCCCCGCCGCGACATCCAGACCCACGCTGTACGGCGCCCCGAGCGGCGTCCACGCGATGACGTCGGCCACCCGGGCCAGGCCGTTCCAGTCGGCGTTCTCCGCGCCGGCGAGCGCGGCCAGTTGCAGCGGACCGAGCAGCGCGGCGACGCAGGCCAGCAGCACCGTCGCCAGATCGCGGGCCCGGCGCGACCGCAACGCCGTGGCGAAGGCGCTGGTCAGCGACCGGCTGATCGCCGCGCAGAGCAGGATGCCGGTCACCACGCCGACGAACGCGACGATCGCCGCGCCCGGCCCGCCGAGCCGCGCCGCCGAATCGACCATGCCCAGCGTCCCGCCGAACGTCGCGACCGCCGGGACGCCGGCCAGCGACGCGACGAACAGGCCACGGATCAGCGTGCGCCGGGGCAGCGGCAGCAATGCGAAGCGCGCCGGGTCGAGCGACTCGTCGACGCCGAAGAAGACCAGCGGCAGGAACAGCCAGCCGAGCACGAGGAGCCCGCCGGCCAGCGGCAGCGCCACCTCGGCGGCCCGCTGCTCGCCGAGCAGGCCGGGCAGGCTGAACATGGCGTAGCCACCGACCGCCGCGCCGGTCGCGAGCACCGCGCCGAGCACGAACAGCACGACCCGCCAGGTCTGGCCCCGCAGGCCGTTCGCGGTGATGCGCAGCTTCAGCTTGACGAAATGCCGGACGCCTACAGCCACGCGAGTTCCGACCCGGTAGCCGTCCGGCCGCCGACGACCTCGACGAAGACGTCCTCCAGCGACCGCTCGCCACGGACCTCGGCGAGCGTGCCGCGCAGCCGGATCGTGCCGCCGGCGAGGATCGCCACGTGGCTGCACAGCCGCTCGACCACCGCCATCACGTGGCTGGAGAAGACGACCGTGCCGCCGCCGGCGACGTAGCGCCGCAGGATGTCGCGGATCAGCGCCGCCGACACCGGGTCGACCGCCTCGAACGGCTCGTCCAGCACCAGCAGCCGAGGCGCGTGCAGCATGGCGCAGGCCAGGCCGATCTTCTTCTTCATGCCCGCGGAGTAGTCGACGACCAGGGTGCGGTTGTCCGCACCGAGGGCCAGCACGTCCAGCAACTCGGCGGCGCGCTGATCGACGACGTCGGCGTCCATCCCACGCAACAGCCCGTGGTACGCCAGCAACTCGGTGCCGGTGAGCCGGTCGAAGAGGCGGATGCCGTCCGGCAGCACCCCGATCCGGGCCTTGGCGGCGGCGGGGTCGGCCCACACGTCGTGGGAGAGGATGCGGGCCTGGCCGGCGTCGGGCCGCAGCAGGCCGACGGCCATGGACAGGGTCGTGGTCTTGCCGGCGCCGTTCGGGCCGAGCAGACCGAAGAACGAGCCGGCGGGCACATCCAGGTCGATGCCGGCGACCGCCACTCCGGTGTCGAACCGCTTGACGAGACCACGCAGCGCGAGCGCCGGATCCGGGCTCAGGCGCTGCTGGGGAATCGTCATGTCCCGAACTTAACGGTTGGTAAGGGACCCGGCCACTGTCGTACCTGTTCGGGTCGCCTTCGTATCAGCCCACGCGTTCGATCACGGCGCGCCGGATGAGGAACTTGCCCGCCTCGCGGACCTCCTCGAAGGCCGCGTTGTTGAGCAGGACGCAACTGCCCGACGGCGTCGCGACCTTGACGGTGATGCTCTTGTTGTTGTCGAGGTTGGTCACCTTGAGCGTGGTGCCGATCGGGAACGTGCCGCTGGCGGCCGCGGGTGCGCCGCCCTCGCCGGACAGGGTCACGGTCGAGCCCTTGCAGACGACCTCGCCGCCAGGCGCGTTTCCAGCGGCCTTCGTGGGTGCTGCTTTGGTGGGCGCTGCCTTGGTGGGCGCTGCTTTGGTGGGCGCCTTTGTCGGGGCCTTGGTCGGCGCCGCCTGGGCATTCCCGGTGCAGCCGGCGGTGGCCCGGCGCTGGTTGATCAGGTCGACCACGGCCTGGCGGTTGGCGATCCGGGCGTCGGAGAGGGCGTCCGGGGCGGACCGCTGAGCGGCGATGAAGTCGAGGTTGTTGCGCAGCGCGGTGTCCAGGCCGGCGCAGTTCTCGCCCGCGCTGCTCATGCCGGTGCTCACCGCGAACGCGCCGCCGGCCAGCGCTGCTGCGGCGGCGCCGATCAGCAGCTTCCGGGCCCGCCCGCTCATCCTGGTCCTGCGGTTCATGGAGTGCTCCTTCGCGTTCATCCGGCTGCTTCGTCGCAGCATTGATAGCTACGGGATGGAGGCCGCGAAGAGTTCAGGAAAGTTTCTTAAATATCGTTAAGGTCCGTTCTCACAGCCGCAGTGACTCCGGGGCGTGCAGGCGGAGCATGGTGGCCCCGATGTCCCGCGGCACCCGGCGTTTGGTGAGCAACGAGCCGGCCACCATGACCAGGAAGGCCAGCGGCACGGTCCAGGCCGCGGGCTGCTCGATGACCTGCGCGGGCCAGCCGGACAGCGGCGGGCCGAGCACCGTGATCAGCACCGAGGCCATCGCGGCGCCGCCGCCGGCCAGGATCCCGGCCACCGCGCCGACGTCGGTGAGCCCGCGCCACCAGATGCCGAGCACGAGCAGCGGGCAGAAACTGGACGCGGCCACGGCGAAAGCCAGCCCGACAACCCGGGACACGTCCATGTTGGCGACGTAGACGGACAGCGCCATCGGCACGATCGCGGCGAGCACCGTGGCGAGCCGGAAGTCGCGCACCGAGCCGCCCCGATCGGCATGCATGATGTCGGTGAACACCACCCCGGCGACGCTGGTGAGTAGGCCGGACGCGGTGGACATGAACGCGGCCAGGGCGCCGGCGGTGACCAGAGCGCCCAGGAACCGGCCCAGGTGGCCGCCGCCGAGGGCCGCTTCTGGTAAGAGCAGGACCACCGCGTCGGTGCGTCCGGTCATCAGCAGTTGCGGGGTGTAGATGCGGCCGAGGACGCCGTACAGGGTGGGCAGCAGGTAGAAGAGGCCGACCAGGGCGAGCACCACCAGGGTCGTGCGCCGGGCCGAGGCGCCGTCGGGATTGGTGTAGAAGCGCACCAGCACGTGCGGCAGGCCCATCGTGCCCAGGAACGTGGCGAGGATCAGCGAATACGTCGCGAAGAGTGTCGTGTCGCCGCCCGGCAGCAGCCAGTCCGCGCCGCGGCGGTCGTCCACGCTGCTGACGTCGGGCACGGTCGCCCCGGCCGGGAACGTCTGCTGCTCGCCCTCGGCCACCCGGGTCTGCGTGCCGTCGGGCAGGGTGAGCGTCGCCGCCTCGGAGAACGTGACGGTGGTGGTGGCCGCGAAGGCCGGCCCGGCCGGGGGCGTCGCCGCCGGGCGGCCGTCCGACTGCCACTGCATGACCAGAAAGAGCACGGGTACGGCCAGCGCGGTCAGCTTCAGCCAGTACTGGAACGCCTGCACGAAGGTGATCGCCCGCATCCCGCCGAGGGCGACGTTGGCGGTGACGATGAGGCCGACCAACAGCGCACCCCACTCGTACCGACCGCCGGTGACCGTGGTGAACGTCAGTCCCGCTCCCTGCAACTGCGGCACGAGATAGAGGCAGCAAATGAAGACGACGAAGACCGTGGCGAGCCGGCGCAACAGCGGGGAACGGAGGCGGACCTCGCAGAAGTCGGGCAGGGTGAACGCGCCCGAGCGGCGGAGCGGGGCGGCGACGAAGAGCAGCAGGGCGAGGTAGCCGGCCGCGAAGCCGACCGGATACCAGAGCACGTCGATGCCGTACCGCAGCACCAGGCCGGCGATGCCGAGGAAGGAGGCCGCGGACAGATACTCGCCGCTGATCGCGGCGGCGTTCCACGTGGGGCTGACCGAGCGCGAGGCGACCAGGAAGTCGGAGGTGGTCCGGGCGAAGCGCAGCCCGTACGCGCCGATCCCGACCGTGATGAGCACGACCAGGACCAGCCCCGGAACGACGTACGGGTTCACCCTTCCGGCCTGTTGATCACGGAGGTGAAGTCCTGCTCGTTGCGCTCGGCCCAGCGCACGTACGCCCAGCCGACGCCGACCAGGAAGGGGAACGAGAGCAGGCCGAGCAGCAGCCAGGGCAGGTTGACGCCGAGCAGCTTGGCCCGGCCCACCGCGGGCGCCACGGCGAAGAGCAGCGGCAGCGCGCCGAGCCCGGCCATGACCACGAGCGAGAGCCGCAGCGCCAACGCCAACTGGGCCCGCATCAACCCCTTGACCAGGGCCTCACCGACCGGGGTCTGCTCGGCGAGGTCCGCCCGGGCGGGATCGGTGGCCGGCCGGCGCGCGGCAGCCTCGCCCAGGACGACGCGGGTGCGCCGAACCTTGGCATCTTGCGTAGCGTCGCCGTCCATGCCCGGCAGTCTGGCCGCCGCTCCGCCAATGTCAAGGCAGGGCCATGGCGCGGCGTGCCCGGCCGGTCAGGTTTCCACCGACCGGGCACGGGCTCAGTAGAGGTCGTAGTAGCCCGGGCAGTTCGCGTTGTCGTGCGGCGGATCGTGCACCAGGAGATCGCGGGCCTGGTAGCGGCCGAGGTTCCAGCCGCGCCAGTCGTCCTGGTTCTCCTCCAGGTCGGTGGCGAGCGGTGCCAGCGCGCAGTCGCGGTCCTTGCCGGTCAGCCTGTCCAGGGCGGGAACCGCGTCCGCCGACAGGTCCGACAGGTATGCCGTGTCGATGCGGCCGGTCTGCTCGAAGCGGGTGACGTTGTGGTCGGCGATCAGCCTGTCCGGGTTGGCGACCGAGAGACCGATCAGCGCCAGCACCGCCGCCGCGACCACGGCGCGCGGCAGCCAGAGCCCGGTGAGGCGGATGCCCGCGACCAGGATGAGCAGGAAGACCAGGCCCAGCCACAGTTCGCAGATGACGACCAGCAGGCGCAGCCGGGTCAGGCCGTAGGTGTCGGCGTACAGGTCCATGCGGTGGGTGGCCGAGGCGACGACCACCAGGGTCAGCACGGCGAGGGAGCCGAGGATGCCACGGATCAGCATCCGGTCGGTCTTCGTCTCGCGCGGCGCCCACCGGGCCGCCCCGGCGAGCACCACCAGCGTCAGCCCGGTGACGATCAGAAGCTGCCAGAAGCCGCCGCGGGCGTACTCCGCGTAGGTGAGGCCGTCGGTGTCCAGGACGTGCTTCGACCCTCCGAACAGGACGGTCAGCTGCACGGCCACGAACAGGGCGAACAGCAGCACCAGCAACATCAGCGGCACGGCCCACTCGAGCCGGGCCACCCGCCGCTTGCCGGGCCGCTCCAGCCCGCTCAGATCCGGCGGGGCGGCCCGCAGGTACGCGGAACTGCCGAGCGCGAACGCCGCGACGACGAAGACGAAGATCCAGCGAGCCACCGTGCCGCCGTCGATGTCGGGCACGGCCTTGCCGACCAGGTCGGCGAACGCGGCATCGGCGGAGGCGAACAGGGAGCCGAAGACGAAGAGCAGCGCCACCGAGACGGCGACCGTGGCGGAGATCCGCATGCCCTTGCCGCCCCCGCCCCCGCCCCGGCGAGCCGCGGTGATGCCCCGCTTGATCCAGGGCAGCGACCGGAAGCCCGCGGCGGGAGTCATGAGCACGGCGATGATCATCGCCCGCAACGACCGCCCACCGGCGACGGCCAGCGCCCCGGTCACGACCGCTGTGCACAGGCAGAGGAAGAAGAGCCAGCCGGCCGCCCGGAACGTGCCCACCCCGAGCAGCACGATCGTGGCGCCCGTCCAGAAGAAGCGGGCCTTGGCCGGGCCGGCGGACTCCACCGAACAAGCGGCGCCGGCGCCGTCAGCGCAGCCGTCAGCGTCGGTGCCGTTGTCGTTGACGGATTCGCCGTCCCCGCTGGCGCCGTCGTGGGTTGGGTCGTCGTTGACGGATTCGCCGTCCCCGCCGGTGCCGTCATGGGCTGGGTTGTCGTTGACGGTGTCGTTGTCGACAGCGCCTGGTCCGGCACGACCCGGGCCACGATCAGCGCCGCGACTCCCGCGAGCGCGGTGACGAGCCAGCCGAGGCCGCCCCGGTCGAGCGGAACGCTGAGCGCGGCCACCACGGCGGCGACCAGCAGCGCGATGATGGTCGCCCGCGACGCCGGCCGGATCGGCCCGGGCCAGCGGCTCCCGAACACGGACGGGTCGGCCCATGGACCGTGCAACGGCGCTTGCACGGCGACCGGCTGAGCTCCGGGAAGGGCTTGCTGCGGCCCACCACCGGGACGGGTCTGCTGGCCGGCCGGCCCTGGATGCGGCCGGCTGTCCGGCGCGGTCGCCAGGGCGGTCCGGCTCCCCGAGCCGCCTGCGTGGCCGGCGAGCTGCGCGGCCGGGTCCGGCGGCCGGTGCTCGGGTGCGGCCGCCCGCGCCGCCGGGACCTGCGGCATCGCGGGTGCCGTCGGATCGGGTCGTCCGCCGGCGGTCGCGGTCGTGGGCTGGCCACCCGGCTGCGGTTGCGCTCCGGTGCCGGGGGGCGAGGTCGACGGTTGATCAGCCTGGCTGGACACGGTCGGGGAAACCGAATGCGACTGAGGCGCAGAGCTCGGAGTGTCCGCGGGATCCGGTTGATCGACCGTCCGGGCCGTTTCGGCTTGGCCGCCGGCTTGGGGCGGCTTTCCGCCGGGGCTCTTCTCGGGGGGTGTGGATGGGGCGTTCGTGGGCATGACGGGCTCCTTCATCAGCAGTCCGTAAGGCGGGAACCCCGGTCGTTCAGCTTCAGGGCCGGGAGATACGCCGCCATCTGGCGGGACGTTCCTGGTATTCGATGTATTCCTTTGACCACCGCGAGCATTGCTCCGCCACAGGATCCGGCGAAGTACGCCGGTGACGACAGGCGCCCGCCCCGCAGGTAGCGGTATAGGTGCGGGTCGTGTCCTGGCGCGGGTTGCGGGTCGGGGTCGCCCCGGCCGCATTCGACGTCGGCGGGTGCATGAGCAGGTGCAGGTGGTAGACGACGCTGCGGTCCCTGCGCACGTCCAGGTGCGGTGCCCATCGTGGCGACGTAGGAACAATGATATGATGGTTGGGTGCAGTTGGTCGTGCAGGTCAAGCTCCTGCCGACACCTGACCAGGGGTCGTCGCTGGAAGCAACCCTGCGTGCCTGCAACGCCGCCGCCTCCGAGGTCGCCGTGGTGGCCCGCAACACGGGCGTCTACCGCAACTACCACCTTCGCAAACACGTCTACCAGGCCATCAAGACCGACCACGGCCTGGGCGCCCAAGCCGCCCAGCACGTGATCAAGAAGGTCTGCGACGCCTACAAGTCTCTGAAGGCGAACATCCGCGCCGGGAATCTCGGCAAGCCCGGCTCGAAACGCC